>CABURV010000081.1 GCA_902494035.1 uncultured Collinsella sp. | reverse complement strand
GAACCCCCGCCGCACGAAGTGCGCAGCGGGGGTTCTTTCATGTCCGAGGACGCGCTGGGAAGTTACCCCATGCGGCCAGCGGACAACTATGTAGCCTCAGACTAGAACATGCCCAAGAAACCGTGCACAAACAGCGCGGCCAGAGCGGCACCGATAAACGGTGCGATGCCAGGAACGAGCAGGCCGTACTTCCAGTTGTTGTCAGCCTTGTTCTTAATCGGCAGCACCTGATAGGCCATGCGAGGACCAAGGTCACGAGCCTGGTTCATGGCGAAGCCGGTGATGCCGCCCATGCCCATGCCAACAGCCCAAACGATCAGACCGACGCAGATGGCGAGCATCAAAACGTTCTCGCCGGCGCGGCTAGCGGCAGCAAGGATGGCGCTGATGAACACAAAGGTGCAGATGGCCTCGCAGAAGAAGTTGCGAGCATAGTTCGTGCCCTCGGTAGTAGGGTTGGTCGAGAAGATGTTGCGCTGGGCAATAGGGTCGACGACGCCCTCGGAAGCCTTGAACTCATCGGCATACATCAACCACGCGATCACGGCACCCGCAAAGCCGCCGAGCATATCGGCAATCATGAAGGGGATGCAGCTGCTCCACGGCACCAGGCCTACGATGCACTGGGCAAGCACCATGGCGGGGTTCATGCACACGGCGCCGCCAAAGACAAACAGGCAGACCGAGATGCCAAAAGACCAGGTGGTGATGGCAAACATGTGACCGGAGCCCTGATACTTGGTGCCCTTGAGCACGGTATCGCAGTGCACGCCCACGCCAAAGATGATCATGAGGGCCGTTGCGCCGAATTCGCAGAGGAGTTTGGTAAGCATAAAACCTTATCTTTCTTGTCGGTTATAAACGATTCGTTTAGGCCGCGTACTAGTGCTGAGCGACGACAACGCCCAGGCCATCGGGAATGACGGCCACCTTGGCATCGGCACCCTTCATCTCAAAGGCGAGCTTGAGCGCCTCATCGAGGGTGTTGACCGGCGTCATGTGCATATCCTTGATCATCTGGTGATCGCACAGGTCGGTGACCATGATCACAGGGTGATGCGCCAGGATGCGGGCAAAGATCTGGCTCGTCCACTGGTCGGGCAGGGTCTCGTCCTTAGGACGGTCGATGCAGGCACGCTCAAACTCCGCCGGATCGTTGTCGGCGATGTTGTGATAGAAGCCCTCGCCACCGTGGCCGTCGGCACAACCGGCGACGTCGATGATCACGCCGCCCTCGGGAAGCGTGGCCTCGGCAGAGCACATGCCCTTCACGGCCTGATAGATGTTCTGGTCGAGCGGGTAGCCGCCGTTGGTGGTGATGGCGATCTCGCACTCGACGGGCTCAACGCCGGCAAGGCTCTTCACGAACTCGCAGCCAGCCTCGTGTGCCTTATGGATGTCGCCTGCAAAGGAGCCGATAACCTCATGCTTGCCGTTGAGCACCACGTTGAGCACAAAGGCAAGGTGAGCCATCTCGGCAGCGGCAAACATGTCCTCGCTCACGTGGTTGTGGCACAGGTTGCCGGCACGCGAATGGGAATCGTTCACAAACTGACCGTTGTGGTTGTACATGATGGTCTTGTAGCTGGCGATGCCAGGCAAGACGGACTTGCGGCTACCAGAGAAACCGGCAAAGAAGTGCGGCTCAATAAAGCCCTCGGCAAGCAGCAGATCGCAATCGGCGGCAATCTTGTTGATGATGCACTCGCCACCAGAAGGCAGGGTGCCGATCTTTTTCATCATGCTGTCGTCAGTCGCGACGTGCATAACGATTTCCTCGTTGGCAACGATCTCCTCGCCGTACTTGTTGACGAGTTCCTCATGCGTCGACGGACGATGCATACCCGTAGCAACCAAAATGCGCACGCGAGCCTCGGGCGCAGCGGAATGGATGTGATGCAGCAGAATAGGCATCGTCACACGCGAGGGAACGGGACGCGTATGATCGGAGCTAATAATGACAATATCCTTCTTGCCAGCACAAAGCTCCTCGAGCGACGGCGAGCCATAAGGGTTGGCAAGCGACTCCTCTACCAGCTCTTCCTGCGATTTCGTGGTCTTAAACTCGTTTTGATGACCTTCCATCACACCCGCGAAGTTCTTATCCTCGAGCTCCAGATGCAACGTCTTGTGGTCAAACGGCAGTTCACATTCAAACAATGACGAGCGCCCTCTTCCTTTTCAACTGACACACTAGATAAACCGTTGGAAGGATACGCCGCTCACCGAAAAACTCCACCGTCCACCGACTCATTAACACAACGTTCATATTTGACCCACAACAGAACAGCCGCGATCCCTAACGGGACCGCGGCCGCTACAGTCGTAAGGCGAGAAGCGCGCCATTCTTCTTCTCAGCTTTAATCCCTGAAGACCGAGGACGAAGGGGCCCGATGGGTTTCCCTCTGAATGCATTCCGCAGCACGAAGCCCCCTTATCCGCAGCTCCGAAGGAGCAGGATAAGGGGGCTTCAAGTGCGAGGACGCATTCAGAGGGAAACCCATCGGGCCCCGGTGAGAGCCACAGGGCTATCGATTACCCCGTGTTCTGCAATCCTGCCGAGACGCCGGTCACAGTCGAAAGAATCAGGCTCATGTACTCGGCCTTCTTCTCCTCGGCCATCTCGTCCTGGTTCATACGCACCTCGCGAAGGGCGCGGACCTGGGCGATGGACAGGGCGTCGACGTAGGGGTTGCGCACGCGGACGGCGCAACCGAGCACGCGGCGACGCTGCAGCGGCCACTCATCACCGACGATGGCAAGGACCCACTTACGCGTGAGCTGCATCTCGGTGAAGACCTTCTCGGACAGATCCTGGCGATCGCCCAGGTGCAGATACATCTTGGCGATGCGCTGGTCGGTCTTGGCGATCGACATCTCGATGTTGTCGATAAAGGTGCGGAAGAACGGCCACTCCTGGTAGGCAGCCTTGAGCTGGTCAAGATCGCCAAGCTGCTCGCAGGCGGTGCCCAGACCGTACCAAGCGGCCAGGTTAATGCGCGCCTGGCTCCAGCTGAAGATCCACGGGATGGTACGCAGGTCGTCGAGCGACTTGGCACCCAAGCCGCGCTTGGCGGGACGCGAGCCGATCGGCAGCAGACCGACCTCGGTCAGCGGCGTCACGGTCGAGAACCATGGCGTAAAGTCCTCGGTGTTCAGCAGGTCCAGATAGCGCTCGTGGCTTGCGGTGTTGAGCTTCTCGGCCATATCCCAGAACTTCTGCGTGGTCTCGGTGTTGGTCTTCTCGACACTCGGGGCCGACTGCAAAAGCGTTGCGGCAGCAACGGACTCAACATGGCGCTGAGCCAGCGTGCGGTTACCGTAACGGGCAAAGATGACCTCGCCCTGCTCGGTAAGCTTAAAGAAGCAGTTGACCGAACCCTTGGGCTGCGCCAGCACGGCCTTGTTGGCCGGGCCGCCGCCACGGCCCACGGCACCGCCGCGACCGTGCATGAGCACCAGGTCGATATCGTTCTTCTCTGCCCACTTGGCGATGCGCTCCTGCGCGGAGTGCAGCGCGAGCATGGCCGTGGTAGGACCGGCATCCTTGGAAGAGTCGGAATAGCCCAGCATGACCTCCATGCGGCGGTTGGTCTGGGCAAGGCGCTTTTGCACCACGGGCAGCGTAAGCATCTGATCGAGCACGTCGACGCAGCCCTCGAGGTCCTCGAGCTGCTCGAACAACGGGATCACGTCGAGCTCGGGGACATCCTCCTCGTGTGCAAAGGACAGGTGCGCCAGCTCAAAGACGTCGGCCACATGCTGAGCGCTCTTGGTAAACGAGATGATGTAGCGGTGCGCCATCTTCTTGCCGTAGCGCTTTTGGATGGAGCCGATAGCGCGGAAGGTATCGATGACCTCGCGCGTCATGGGCTGCAGGTCGCCATGGATACCGTTCTCGTGGATATCCTTAAGGGCGCGGGCATGCACCACGGAGTGCTGACGGAACTCCATCTCGACCATATGGAAGCCGAAGGACTCGACCTGCCAGATGATGGTCTGGACCGGGCCGTAGGCAGCACGGACGGCACCGCAGGCGGCCAGCGAGCGCTGGACGACGCGCAGGTCCTCCAGGAACTCATCGGCGCTGTGGTACATGGTGTCGGTGATACGACGGACGGTGGCGTTCAGGCGGTCGGCCATGACGAGCATGACGGCGCGATGCGGCTCGTGCTCGGAGATCAGCTCGGCGCGGGCCGTGTAACGAGGGCTCATCTCGACCTGATGGTTCCACAGGTTAATGAGCTCGGCCGACGGCTTGCTGTAGGTAGCCTCGAGCGTGAGGTTGCGGCCGATGTGGCGGCACTTGTCCTCGAGCTTGAGCACCATGTGCGTAAAGTACTTGGCGGCGACCTCACGGCTCACCTTGGCGGTGACGTTGGGGTTACCGTCGCGGTCGGAACCGATCCAGCTGCCGGGATGGAAGAACGCCGGGCACAGCGGCGGCACAGTACCGGCCTTGTCGCCCAGCACCCAATCGTCAAAACGACGATAGATAACGGGGATAACGTCGAACAGCGTGTTATCGAAGATGTCGATGATGGTATCGGCTTCCTCGACCGGCGTGGGCTTCTTGAGCGCGATGGGACTCGTACGCACCAGGGCGTCGATCTCCTGCAGCATATGGCGCTCGTTCTCCACCAGGTCGGAGCCGCCCAGACGCGGACGCTCCTCCAGCAGGTTGGAGATACGGCGGATCTTGCCCTCGACGGCCTTACGACGGGCCTCGGTGGGATGTGCGGTAAAGACAGGGTGGAACTCGAGCTTGTCGAGCAGCTCGTTGGCACCCTCGACACCCAGCTCATTCACCAGCTGGTGATAGGCAACGGTAAGCTCGTTGGCAGGATCGACCTCGGTATCGGTCGACGCACCGGCCTCGCGCTCGCGCAGCTGCGCCACACGGTAGTTCTCCTCCGACAGGTTTGCCAGATGGAAAAAGCTCGTAAAGGCGCGAACGATGACCTGCTGCTTATCGAGCGGCAGGCTGTCGATCAAATCGACGACCTCACGAAATGCCACGGCAGTGGGCTCGTCGGCGGTGGGCACGCCCTGCTCGTCGACGGCTTCGTCGGCAGCGCAGGTACCGGGGTTGCCGGCATTGACCACAATCTCGGCTGTCAAAATCTTGTCGAACAGGTCCGCGATCTCGGGATCATACTCGCTAAGCACACGGCGCTCCAGGCGCAAGAACAGCGCCAGATTGTCGCGCAGCTCCTCGGGGATCTCGATCTCGGCGAGACGCTCCCTGGACTCGGCATTCGAGCCGATTCGGTTAACGAGGCGGTTGACCACGGCAGCGACGCGCGCCGCGGCTTCGGGTACAGACTGGTTGCTTAGGTTCTCAGCCACGTTTCCTCCCATTCCTCCTTCTATGCACGTAACATGCGGTATTCATTATAGGCGCTTGAGAAATACTTTCGACACTGATTGCGCTTTACCACACAAAAGTATTTTCTGCATTGCAAAGGTTTTTGCCCTAAATGGTCGTATTTCTCGGTGGGCGGCATACGTAAACGGGGGCATTCCGCATAAAAGCGAAACACCCCCGTAACAATCGCTCTCCATGAGCAGGGCACGTTAGCAGGCCCGAAGCTCAAAAAGATGCGCTACAGGCGCTCGCGAACCGCCTCGACGACGTTGTCCAGATCGGCGAGCACCTCGTCATGGCTCTCCATGTCGCGCACCTTGACCTTGCCGGCGGCAAGCTCGTCGCCGCCCAGGACCAGGATGAGCTTGGCGCCTACCTTATCGGCCTGCTTAAACTGGGCCTTGAGCGAACGGCCCTGATAGTCGGCCTCGGTCACGATGCCTACGGCGCGAAGCTCCTGCGTAATGGCAAAGACGTTCTGGCGCAGCTCCTTACCGGCGTTGGCGACATAGACGCACGGGGCCTCCTCGGCACCCAGATCGCTGCCAAAGGCCTGCAGGGCCAGCAGGGCGCGCTCAAAACCGACGGCAAAGCCGACGCCCGCCGTGGGCTTGCCACCTTCGAGCTCGACCAGGCCATCGTAGCGGCCGCCGCCACCGATGGAGCCGACGCCGGCACCGGGAGCCTCGACCTCAAAGACGGTGCGGGTGTAGTAGTCCAGACCACGCACCAGGGTGGGATCCTCGACATACTCGATACCGGCGGCATCCAGATAGCGCTTGACCTGCTCGTAGTGCTCGCGGCACTCGTCGCACAGGTTGTCACCCATCAGCGGGGCCTCGGCCATGATCTCGCGGCAATGGTCGTTCTTGCAGTCGAAGGCACGCAGCGGGTTAAGCTCGGCGCGCTCGCGGCACTCGTCGCACATCTCGTCTGCGTGATCGAGGATGAACTGCTTAACCTGCTCGCGGTAAGCCGGACGGCACTGGGCGTCACCCATCGAGTTGATGAGCAGACGAAGCTTGGAAAGATCGAAGCCCAGGCGCTTGTAGAACTCCATGAGCATGATGATGCACTCGGCGTCTGCCGCCGGATCGGGAGCGCCGAGCCACTCGATGCCCACCTGGTGGAACTGGCGCAGGCGGCCCTTCTGGGGACGCTCGCCGCGGAACATGGCCTCGGCGTAGTACGCCTTAAACGGCGTGGAGCCCTGGGGCACCAGATTGTTCTCCACGACGGCGCGCACCACACCGGCCGTGCCCTCGGGGCGAAGCGCCAGGCGCTGCTTGGGCTTGAGCTTGGCGTCGGTGCCCTCGGTAAAGACGCGCTCCAGGTTGGCACCGCTAAACACGCGGAACATCTCCTTGCGCACGACGTCGGTCGACTGGCCGATACCGTGGACAAACACGTCCACCTGCTCGATCGCGGGCGTCTCGATGGGTTTAAAACCAAACGGCTCGAACACGCCGGCCGCAATCTGCTGCATCTTTTGCCAGGCGCGCATCTCGGCGCCGATAAGGTCGCGGGTTCCCTCCGCCTTCTGTGCCTGCATGGGCAAACACCTTTCTTTTGTATCGCGTCATAGGTAACGGTCATTATACGGCACAAACGCAAACAGCGACGGCGCTTCTGACCGAACGAGGG
>CABURV010000080.1 GCA_902494035.1 uncultured Collinsella sp. | reverse complement strand
TTCTCTCCGGAACATTCCGCAGGACGCAAAGAGGCTCCGCAGCGCGAAGCGCGATGCGGAGCCTCTTTGCATGTCCGAGGACGTTTTGGAAAGTAACCCAAAGCGGCCCGGCGATCCTGCGGGAGTTAAATCCCTTTAGAACTTGTCGTGGAAGGTACGCGCAATGACCTCGTCCTGCTGCTCCTTGGTGAGCGTGTGGAAGTTCACGGCATAGCCGGAAACGCGGATGGTCAGCTGCGGGTACTTCTCGGGGTGAGCCTGAGCGTCGAGCAGCGTCTCACGATTGAAGACGTTGATGTTCAGATGGTGGCCACCCTTCTCGGCGTAAGCGTCGAGCATGTGGACCAGGTTATCGGCCTGAGTCTCGGAAACTTCAGAAACCTTCATAATGTGTCTCCTTCGATTAATAGGCGCCGGCCGAAACCGGCGCGCTAATCAGTAATCGTTATTGTTAGTATAGCACTAACAATAGTTACTCGCCCAGCTGATCAAGGTCGATATCGCCAAAGAACACCTGGTCCTCCTTGCCGAGCGCACCCGGGATGATGGAGAAGGTGTTGGAGATGCCGTCCTGAGCATCGCGGAACGGGAGCTTGGAAACCGAAGACAGCGAAGCGATGGCGCCGTGGCTATCGCGCTTGTGCATGGGGTTAGCACCCGGGGCGAACGGCTGGCCAGCCTTGCGGCCATCGGGCGTAGAGCCGGTCTTCTTGCCGTACACGACGTTGGAGGTAATGGTCAGAACCGAGGTCGTGGGCACGGAGTCGCGGTAGGTGTCGTTCATGCGGATGTACTCCATGAACTGGTGCACAACGTCGTGAGCGATCTGGTCGACACGGTCGTCGTCGTTACCGTACTTGGGGAACTCGCCCTCGGTCTCGAAGTCGACGATGATGCCGTTCTCATCACGGACGGGGTGGACCTTGGCGTACTTGATGGCGGACAGGGAGTCGGCCACGACGGAAAGGCCAGCGATGCCCGTAGCGAACCAGCGATGCACGTGCTTGTCGTGCAGAGCCATCTGGATGCGCTCGTAGCAGTACTTGTCGTGCATGTAGTGAATGATGTTCAGCGAGTTGACGTACACGCCAGCAAGCCACTTCATCATGTCGTTGTACTTGGCCACAACGTCGTCGTAATCGAGCGTATCGCCCTCAACGGCGCGGTACTTGGGGCCGACCTGCTTCTTGGAGACCTCGTCAACACCGCCGTTGAGTGCGTACAGCAGGCACTTGGCCAGGTTGGCGCGGGCGCCGAAGAACTGCATCTCCTTGCCAATGCGCATGGAGGACACGCAGCAGGCAATGCCGTAGTCGTCGCCATGATAGACGCGCATGAGGTCGTCGTTCTCGTACTGGATCGAGGAGCTGGCGACAGAAGTCTTGGCGCAGAACTTCTTGAAGTTCTCGGGCAGACGGGTCGACCACAGAACGGTCATGTTGGGCTCGGGGCTGGTGCCCATGTTCTCGAGCGTGTGCAGGTAGCGGTAGCTCATCTTGGTAACGAGCGTACGGCCGTCAACACCCATGCCGCCGATGGACTCGGTGACCCACTGCGGATCGCCGGTGAACAGGGCCTGGTACTCGGGGGTACGGGCAAACTTGACCATGCGGAGCTTCATGATGAAGTGATCCACGAACTCCTGGATCTGCTCCTCGGTGAAGGTGCCGTTGGCAAGGTCGCGCTCAGCGTAGATGTCGATGAACGTGGAGGTACGGCCGATGGACATAGCGGCGCCGTTCTGCTCCTTGACGGCAGCAAGGTAGGCGAAGTACATCCACTGGATGGCCTCCTGCGTGTTGGTAGCAGGGTTGGAAATATCGAAACCATAGGTCTCGGCCATCATCTTGAGCTCGCCGAGGGCGCGGATCTGCTCCTGCAGCTCCTCGCGATCGCGGATGTTGTCGGCGGTCATGACCGTCGGAGTGGAAGCCTTCTGGGCCTCCTTGTCCTTGATCAGGTAGTCGACGCCGTACAGGGCAACACGACGGTAGTCGCCGATGATGCGGCCGCGGCCATAGCCATCGGGCAGACCGGTGATGATGTGAGCCGAACGGCAGGCGCGCATCTCGGGGGTGTAGACATCGAAGACGCCGGCGTTGTGGGTCTTGCGCTCGAAGGTGTAGCGCTCGACAACGTTCTCGTCGACCTTGTAGCCGTGCTGGCTGGCGGCCTGGCAAGCGATGCGGATACCACCGTTGACGTGCAGAGCGCGCTTGAGCGGCTTGTCGGTCTGGAGGCCGACGATGGTCTCCTTCTCGCGGTGGGCGTTATCGATGTAGCCAGCGGGGTGGCTCACGATACCCGTGACGGTCTTGGTGTCCATATCGAGGACACCGCCCTGCTCGCGCTCCTTAAGCAGCAGGTCGAGAACCTCGCCCCACAGCTCCTTGGTACGCTCGGTCGGGCCGGCGAGGAACGACTCGTCGCCCTCGTAGGGGGTGTAGTTCTTCTGGATGAAGTCTCGGACGTCAACCTCTCCCGTCCAGATGCCTTCCTTGAAGCCTTCCCATGCCTCCTGCATTGTGTAACCACGCTCCTAGTTACGTGTAATGCGGCGCTCTCTCACACCGCTGCTTATTGAATTCTTGAATTATCGGCTTGCACTACCGGCTTCTTCCGTTCTTCACCACACGTTGGTACAGGGAAAAACGTTCGTCCACCTTGGAACTGCAACCCAAAACCCAAGATTTCACCCGTTTGAGAAGGATAACATAGCCACCCCCTTCATCAGGGCTGTTATATGTTTCTTTTTTTATACCATTAGAGCGTTTTTAACAAATCCGCAGGAAATGCGAGCGCGAACAACTACCGTTCACCGATTTGTTTGGTATTTTTCCTTGCCTTTGTACGACGTTCACTCTAGCTGTTATGCCAGCTTTAGCAGGGTAAAGTGCCTCTGAGTAGGCTTTAGGACATGCCTAACGATCTGCCCCAAACTTTACTGGCACCGACGGTGTACGGAGGTCGCCTAAAGGTAGTTTTCTAGGCATGTCTCAAAATCTACCGTATAGGGCGCGCGTGCAAGGGTATCATCTTTCACCGAAAATAGTTTCTAGTGTTAGGGGTTTTCGGTGGAAGATACCGATTTCCATGAGCTTGGGAGTCAGCTCCTTACCGAGTTTGGCGGCATTCACCAGCGCGTTTCGCGCTTTGTGGACAAAGCTCTCAGCGGCGAGATGGCTGTCATGCGCGCCCTTATGCTCGCTGGCGGTTCGCTCACGCCGAGCGAACTCGCTGATCGCGCCTGGGTCTCGAACGCCCGCATTGCCAATATCCTACGCGCTCTCGAAGCCAAGGGCTGGGTTGAGCGTGAGCACTCAAAGACCGACCGTCGTCGCGTACACGTCATAGTGACCGACAAGGGATTCCAGGATCTCGAAATCAAACGCCGGGAATTCGAGGACCGCACCGCGGCTTTCCTCGAACAGCTCGGCGAAACAGATACCCAAGAGATGGTGCGTCTTCTAAGGCGTGCCAACGAAATTATCGACCACAATCAAGAAAGGAGAGATGCCGAGTGAGGATTCTCAAGCTCTTTAAAAAGCATGTCCTGGCACTGCTCGCAGCTATCGTACTTATCGTAATCAGCTGCAACGCCGACCTGGCGCTGCCTACCTATATGAGCGACATCGTCGACGTGGGCGTACAGCAAGGCGGCATCGCCTCGCCCGTGCCCGACACCATTCGCGCCGAATCGCTCGACGACCTCGAACTCTTTATGAGCGCCAAGGACGCCAAAGCTGTGGAGGCCGTGTTTAGCAAGGCGGACAATAACGGCATTCGAACGTACAAGGGCACCGAGGAGGAGCGCGCCGACGGCGGCAAGATTGCCGACATCATGAGCCTGCCTGAGACCGTCGTGCTCGCCTTCAACCAGGGCATCGACGCCGACTCCATGGGCGACATGACCGGCGCATCCACCGAGGCAAGCGATGGCGGCGCCGCCCAGGCCATGCCCACCCCCGAGCAGATGGCGGCGATGACGCCCGAGCAGCTCGCCGAGATGCAGCAGAAGGCCGCAGCGGCGCAGAACATGCAAAAGCAGATTGATGCCGATGGCGGTAAGATCACCATGAAGAGCCTGCGCCTAGGCGTTGAAGGCGGTCTTATCGGTCAGGGCAAGCTCGTCGAGGGCGCCAACGATATGGCAGACAAAATGGGCTCCATGTCGGGCTCCATCGTCACCCAGCGCGCCGTGAGCTATGTACAGGACGAGTACAAGGCACAGGGCATCGACCCCGCCGACGTGCAAAACGCCTACCTGGGCCGCATGGCGACCACGATGTTTGGGCTGTGCCTGGTGTCGCTCGTCGCCACCATCCTGACCGGTGCCGTGGCTTCGCGTACCGCCTGCTCCATCGCCCGCGACCTGCGCCGCGAGACCTTCAATAAGGTTATGCACTTCTCGCCGGCCGAGGTGGGCAAATTTAGCCAGGCCTCGCTCATTACCCGCTGCACCAACGACATTCAGCAGATCCAGATGGCCGCAACCCTGTTTATCCGCATGTGCCTGATGGCACCGATCATGGGCATCGTCGCTGTCATGCGTGTCCTGGCTAACCACACCGGCCTGGAGTGGACCATCGCCGTGGCCATCATCGCGGTTTCGGCCGTTGTCGGCGTGCTCATGGGCCTCACCATGCCCAAGTTCAAAAAGATGCAGAGCTTTGTGGACCGCGTGAACCTTACCGCCCGCGAGCTGCTCGACGGCCTTATGCCCATCCGCTCGTTCAACCGCGAGGAACATGAGCTCGAGCGCTTTGACAAGGCTTCGCTCGACCTAATGACCACGCAGCTCTACACCAACCGCGCCATGAGCTTTATGATGCCGCTCATGATGCTCGTCATGAACTGCATCACCGTACTTATCGTCTGGTTTGGCGCGCAGGGCGTGTCCGACGGCGTGATGCAGGTCGGCAACATGATGGCGTTTATCTCCTACACCATGCAGATCGTCATGGCGTTTATGATCCTCACCATGGTTTCGGTTATCCTGCCCCGCGCCGAGGTCGCAGCCGAGCGCGTGGAAGAGGTCATCACTTGCCCCACCAGCATCAACGACCCTGTCTCGCCCAAACTGCCCGCGGCCAGCGCGCCGCGCGGTGAGCTCACCTTCCGCGACGTGAGCTTCCAGTATCCCGATGCCCGCGCCGACGTCATCAGCGGCGTAAACTTCACCACGCACGCCGGTCAGATGCTCGGCATCATTGGTTCCACGGGCTCGGGCAAGTCCACACTTGTGCAGCTGATTCCGCGCCTGTACGACGTCACGGGCGGCAGCATTTCGCTCGACGGCATCGACGTGCGCGACATGACCCTTTCCGAGCTGCGCCGCCGTATTGGTTACATCCCGCAGCAGGGGCGCCTGTTCTCGGGCACCGTCGAGAGTAACCTCAAGTTTGCCGGCGACATGGTGAGCGACGAGGACATGCACCGGGCGGCACGCATCGCCCAGGCCGAGGACTTTATCGCCGAGCGCGAGGACGGGTACGACTCCCCTATCAGCCAGGGTGGCTCCAATGTTTCGGGCGGTCAGCGCCAGCGTCTGGCCATCGCCCGCGCGTTGGCTAAAAAGCCCGAGGTCGTGGTGTTCGATGACTCGTTTAGTGCCCTCGACTACAAGACCGACGCGCGCCTACGCGAGGAGCTGGCCAAAAACGTTACCGACGCCGCGCTCGTGGTCGTGGCCCAGCGCATCGCGACCATCATGCACGCCGACCAGATCATCGTGCTCGACGACGGCCACGTAGTGGGCACCGGCACGCACGAGGAGCTGCTGCGCAGCTGCCCGGCGTACCTGGAGATCGCACAGTCGCAGCTTTCCGCCGAGGAGCTGGGGCTTACCCAAGAAGAAATTGCAGCCGTCATGGAAGGAGGCGAGCGCTAATGGCAGACGAGACCAAGACTCAGATTCCCAAGCCCACCCGCCAGCGTGGTCCCATGGGCCGCATGGGCGGCATGCGTCGCGGCGAAAAGGCCAAGGACTTTAAGGGCACCATGAGGCAGCTGCTCGGCTATATTGGTCAGCACAAGATTGCCGTGTTTACCGCCGTCGCCTTTGCCGTGTGCTCGGTCATCTTTAACATTGTGGGGCCCAAGGTGCTCGGTCAGGTTACCACCAAACTGTTCGAGGGCTTAGTTGCCAAGGTCAACGGCACCGGCGATGTCGACTTTGCCTGGATTGCCAAGACGCTCGGCTTTTTGCTCTGCCTGTATCTGGCGAGCTCTGTTTGCAGCCTCATCCAGGGTTGGCTCATGACCGGCGTCACGCAAAAGATTTGTTATCGCATGCGCAAGGAGATCGCCGCCAAGATCGCCGTCGTGCCGATGAGTTACTTCAACGGCCACAGCAAGGGTGACGTACTCAGCCGCATCACCAACGACGTCGATACGCTGGGCCAGTCGCTCAACCAGAGCGTGACGCAGCTCATCACCTCAGTGACGCAGATTATCGGCGTGCTCGTCATGATGCTGTCGATCAGCCTGCCGCTCACCGGCGTCACCGTGCTCACGCTGCCGGCCGCCGCGATTATCTTGACCGTAATGATTCACTTCTCGCAGCCGTACTTCCGCGAGCAGCAGCAGGTTCTGGGCGCCGTCAACGGCATTATCGAGGAGGACTTTGCCGGCCAGAACGTTATTCAGGTGTTCGACCGCGCCGAGGCCTCAATCGAGGAATTCGACCGTCAAAACGACCGACTCTTTATTAGTGGCTGGCGCTCGCAGTTCCTGTCGGGCCTGATGATGCCGCTTATGAGCCTGGTGGGCAACATGGGCTACGTGGGCGTCGTCGTGGTGGGTGCGCAGCTCGCGCTGACCGGCAATGCCACGCCCGGCGACATCCAGAGCTTTATCCAGTACGTTCGCAACTTTACGCAGCCCGTGCAGCAGCTGGGCAACGTGAGCAACACGATGCAGTCGATGGCCGCTGCCACCGAGCGCGTCTTTGAGTTCTTGGCCGCGCCCGAGGAGGAGCAGAAGGCCGACGCGCAGATTCCCGAGAGGCGTCCCGGCCACGTGGAGTTTGACCACGTCAAGTTTGG
>CABURV010000079.1 GCA_902494035.1 uncultured Collinsella sp. | reverse complement strand
GGACGTTCGGCCGTGCGCGGGCGCCCGGTCGGCGGCCCGTTCTGGGCGCGCCTCAATCGTAGCCCGAGACGGTCCCGGGCTGACAATTTCGACTGTAATGGACGTTCTTAAACGACTAGTCGAACAAGAACGTCCCCAACGACTACCCGCCTTATGTTTTGGCAACGACAGCGAAAACGCCCCTAAGCGAGCAAGGTGACGTGAAAGAGGAGGGCATTGACCTTCTGGTCATGCCCGACGATTGAACGTCAGATTGCCGCCTAGGGGCGTTTGCAGCGTCGAGCAGTTACGCGGTTCGTAGAACCGCGTAACTAACAAATGAGCATCGCGTCGCCAAAGCTGAAGAAGCGGTAGCGCTCCTCGATGGCAGCGGCGTAGGCATCCATGATCTGGTCGCGGGTGGCAAGCGCGCTCACGAGCATCATGAGCGTGGAGCGCGGCACATGGAAGTTCGTGATCAGCGCGTCGACCACGTGATAGGTCGAACCGGGCATGAGGTAGAGCTGCGTCGTGGCGTTCTCGCGCACCACGATGTCACCGCGGCCAAGTGTATCGGCCCCGTCCTCGCGGCCCTCAAAATAGCGCGCCGTCACGGCCGGATCGGACACCGGCGCGTCCGTGTCAAACGCGCTCTCGAGCGAGCGCACCGCGGTAGTGCCGACGGCGATCACACGATGACCCTCGGCCTTGGCCTTATGCACGGCGTCGACAACCTCCTGCGACACGTGGTAGCGCTCGGTGTGCATGACGTGCTGCGTAGGGTCGTCCTCCTCCACCAAGCGGAAGGTATCGATGCCCACCTCGAGCTCGACGGCGGCAAACTTGGCACCCTTAGCCTCGATAGCGGCCATGAGCTCAGGAGTAAAATGCAGACCCGCCGTAGGAGCGGCAGCCGAGTGCTCCTCCTTCATGGCGTAGACGGTCTGGTACTTCTCAGGATCGCCCTCGTAATCGGTAATGTAAGGCGGCAGCGGCACGTGGCCGGCAGCATGGATGGCCTCGTCGAGCGTGCGCGGGTCGCCGGCGGCATTGCAACCGGCCGGCTCAAAGCGCACCAGACGGCCACCGCGGCTATCAGTGACAAAGTCGACGACCTCGGCCGTCAGCACCACGGGAGCCCCCTCGGGCGCATGGGCGCCGCCCGCACGATACTCAATCTGAGCACCGGGCTTCAGGCGCTTGCCCGGCTTGACCAGGCACTCCCAGACGTGACCCAGCGGGTCAACATCCTCGCGGCGCTTGAGCAGCAGCGTCTCGACCACGCCGCCCGAGCCCGTCTTGCGACCGATCAGACGGGCCGGCATCACACGCGTCTGGTTGATGACGAGCACGTCGCCCGGTTCGATATAGTCGATGATGTCACGGAAGATGCGGTGTTCAACGGTACCGCCGTGCTCCAGCGGCGTTCCCGCCTGGGAGCCTTTGCGATCAACCACTAGCAGGCGGCAGGAGTCGCGAGGCTCAGCAGGAGCCTGGGCGATAAGCTCTTCGGGCAGGTTATAGTCAAAATCATCGGTACGCATAGACACGTCGGATTCTCCTTATATAGCTAAAGTCCGCTCTACATCCTAGCAGGCTGACGTCCCAAATGAACTACTTTTTGGCGGCTTTGCGCTCGTCGCGGATGCGGGCGCGGTCCATGGCCGCCTCGACAGCCGAGAAGCGGCAGCCGCAGTAATTCTGCCTGTACATGCCCAGCTCGCGCGAACGGCGTGTCGCCTCGGGGTAATACGGGCGAAAATCGCGAATCACCGGGGTGAGCCCATGTGCCGCCGCCAAGCGCTCAAGCACGTCATTGCAGGTATCGAACAGCTGGTACGGCGAGACGGCGAGCGTCGTGCCCACAAACTCAAACCCGCGCTCCTGGGCCACACGGCATGCCTCGGCCAGACGCAGGGCATAGCATGCGCGACAGCGACGGGCTCGATCGGCGCCCAGCGGGGCCACGCCGGCCTCCCAGCGCTCCCGGTCCTCCCCCGCCTCGATAAGCTCGATGTCGCCATCGGCACACCACCGGCGCAGCTCGTCCAAACGCCGCTGCCATTCATCGTGCGGCTGAATATTGGGGTTTGTCCAGCAGATTGTGGGCTCAAACCCTTCCTCGCGCAGCAGGCGGACCGGCTCAAGAGAGCACGGCGCACAGCAGGCGTGCAACAACAACGGCTTCATCAACATCTCCTCACCCAAAAAAGCGCACGCCAAAGGACGTATCCTCGCAGGCGACAATGCGGCGGTCGCGCAAAATGGTCCGCACGTAATACCAGTCGCCTACACAGCCCGACAAATGCAAGCCGGCAGCCAGATAGCACAGCAGCGAATAGCCCGAAAACGCAAACCCCAGGGCAAGCGTTGTCGTCACAACAACCGTCGGCGCCAGGCAAACCGCCATGTACCGCCGGCGCGAATACACAACGCCTTCGGCGCAGGCATAAATCATCGCCGTCTCGCGATTCGCCCCAAAGGTCACCTTCGCGCCCGCAGGCGCCAGCAGCTTAAAAAACACACCGTGCACCAGCTCGTGCACGGCAAATGAAGCCGCAGAAACCGCAGCCAAGCCGACTATCCAGCCCACGACAGCCATCCAGCCGCCCGCGTCAGCCGCATCCAAGTCTGCAGGCCCGCCCAGCAGCATAAACACCGGCACCAGGCACACGGCAAACACGCCGACTACGACCATCCCCCACACGAAGCAAGCGTGCAGAAAATCCTCGTCCTCAAACGCATGTATGTTGGAAATCTCATTCATAGCATCTTAGGATAGCGCCCCTGCCACGCACCCGCCCGCATGTGCGATAATGTCGAACGATATGCACGAATTGACCACCGCGCCGCCGAGCCCCGCGCCCGGCCGCGCCCTCACCATATGCGAAGGAGTCCCATGGCATCCAAATACTCCATGAACGACCGTCCCAGCTGGCCTCGCCGCGCCATCGTTACCGCCGGCGAGCCCTACGGCAACAAGGGTCTTCACTTTGGCCACGTTGGCGGCGTCTTTGTCCCTGCCGACTTCTTCGCCCGCTTCCTGCGCGACCGCCTGGGCCGCGAGAACGTCATCTTCACCTCGGGCACCGACTGCTATGGCTCGCCCATCATGGAGAGCTACCGCAAGCTCAAGGAGAACGAAGGCTACGACAAGTCCATTAGCGAGTATGTCGAGTCCAATCACTCCCGCCAGGCCGCGACCCTCAACAACTACAACATCAGCTGCGACATCTACGGCGGCTCGGGCCTTGAGCCGGCTGCGCAGATTCACAACGAGGTAACCGCCGAAATTATCAAGCGCCTGCACGAGCAGGGCACCATCTCCAAGCGCTCCACGCTGCAGTTCTACGATGCCAAGGCCGGCACGTTCCTCAACGGCCGCCAGGTGATCGGCCGCTGCCCCATCCAGGGCTGCAAGTCCGAGAAGGCTTATGCCGACGAGTGCGATCTGGGCCACCAGTTTGAGCCCGAGGAGCTTATCGCGCCCAAGAGCCAGCTCACCGGCGAGGTGCCCGAGCTGCGCCCGGTAGACAACCTCTACTTCGACCTGCCGGCCTACCTCGACTTTATGAAGACCTATACCGCCAAGCTCGCCCAGAACCCGCAGGTTCGCTCCGTGGTCTCCAAGACTATGGAGGAGTGGCTGCTGCCGGCCCAGCTCTATATCCAGAACAAGTTCCGCGAGGCCTTCGACGCCGTCGAGGACCAGCTTCCCGAGCACACCGTGCTGGAGCCCGAGGGCAACAAGAGCAGCTTTACCGTCACCTTCCCCAGTTGGAAGGAGCGCGACGATGCCCACGTAGTGCTCGCCAACGGTGGCGTGCGCTTCCGCAGCGGCAAGGCGCTCGTGCCCTTCCGCATCACCGGCAACATCGACTGGGGCGTTCCGGTGCCCGAGGTCGATGGCGTCTCCGACGTCACCTGCTGGTGCTGGCCCGAGAGCCTGTGGGCGCCCATCAGCTATACGCGTACCGTGCTCGCGCGCGATGCCAAGGCCGCCGGCGTAACCGAGGGCGTCGCCGCCCAGGATGCCGCCCTCATGGGCGAGCCCGCTGCCGACTCCACGCAGGTGCCCGCGCCCACCTACCAGCACAGCTCGCTCGACTGGCGCGACTGGTGGTGCTCTGACGACGCTCAGATCTACCAGTTCATCGGCCAGGACAACATCTACTTCTACTGCATCGCGCAGACCGCCATGTGGGAGGCCCTGGGTTGGAACCTCACGCAGAGCACCGTCAGCGCCTGCTATCACCTGCTCTACATGGGCAAAAAGGCCAGCTCGTCCTCGCAGACGCCTCCCCCGCCGGCAGACGACCTGCTCGACCACTACACCTGCGAGCAGATGCGCGCGCATTGGCTGTCGCTCGGCCTGTCCGAGAAGCCGGTGAGCTTTAGCCCTAAGGCATACGACACGCGTGTGACCGGCAAGGACAAGGACGGCATCGAGGTGCGCGCCTGCGACGACAAGCGCGTTATCGACCCGGCCCTTAAGGAGAGCGCGCTGCTGACCGGCGTGTTCAACCGCCTGGCCCGCAGCTGCTTCTACGGCGTCGCCGTCAAGGAAGGCGACGAGAGCCCCTACCGCAACGGCTGCATCCCCGCCGGTGCCGCTTCTGACACCGTGGTCGAAGCCGCCCAACAGGCAGCCCTCGCCTTTGAGCAGGCCATGTACAAGTTCGAGACGCACCGCGCGCTTGCCGTGTGCGACGACTACCTGCGCGCCGCCAACAAGCGCTGGAGCGACACCTCCAAGGCCGCCAACAAGCTCGAGGGTGAGCCAGCCAACGCCGCCATGACGCAGGCCCTCGTCGACGCCTTTGCCGAGCTGCGTGTGGCGACCGTGCTCATGCACGGCATCGTCCCGGCCGGCTGCGAGCTCATCTGTGAGTACTTCGACGTCGATCCGGTCGCCTTCTTTAGCTGGGATAACGTCTTTGCCTCCACGGACGAGTTTGTGGAGAGCCTGGGCGAGAAGCCCGGTGAGCACCGCGTGAAGCCGCTGCCCCCGCGCTTCGATTTCTTCAGCAAGCACGAGAGCCAGTACTAAAGCACGCCAGCAGCGGCGTGCCCGGAAAGTAGTCAATTTGGGACGGGAAGGAAAGACGGATGTCCAAGCCGCGTCGTCGTAAGCAAAAAAAGCAGGTTAAGCCCGAGCTCAAGCTCAGGCAGTTTGCTGCTACCGAACTTTCCGACCAGCTTGCCGCCCTTCCCTGCGCCGCCGACCTGCCGCGCTTTATGGTCGACACGGTCGCCGGCGCCTATGCCCCCGCCGATGCCGAGCTCATGATCGAGGGCTTTGGCGCCGCGGTCACACGCCCGGTCACGCTGCGCGCCAACACGCTCAAGGCAACCGCCGAGGACATCGCTGCGGCGCTCGATGCCGCCGGCATCGCCCACTACCCCGTCGCCTGGTACCCAGACGCCTTTATCCTGCCCGAGGCCCAGGTTTCCGATCTGTGGGATCTCGACATCTACCGCGACGGCAAGATCTACCTACAGAGCCTGTCGTCCATGATGCCGCCTTTGGTGTTGGGCGCCCAGGCAGGCGAGGACATCCTGGACATGTGCGCAGCCCCTGGCGGCAAGACGACGCAGATCACCGCCCTCACCCAGGGCCAGGCTCATCTCACAGCCTGCGAGATGAGCATTCCCCGCGCCGAAAAGCTCGAGTCAAACCTCCATCGCCAGGGTGCCAAAAACGTGCCCGTCATGCGCATCGACGCACGCGAGCTCGACGAGTTCTTCCGCTTTGACCGCATCCTGCTCGACGCTCCTTGCACCGGCACAGGCACCGTCATCAGCGGCAACGAGAAAAGCCTGCGCGGCCTGACCGAGCAGCTGCTTGGCAAGTGCGCCCGCTCGCAGCGCGCGCTTCTGGACCGCGCCATGGGAGCCCTCAAACCGGGCGGCACGCTCGTCTATTCGACTTGTTCGATCTTGCCGCAGGAAAACGAGGACGCCCTGCAAGAAGCCCTCGACAAGCACATGGACTGCGAGCTCATCCCCCTCGACGGCACGCCAAGCGAAAGCGAAGCACGCCGCGCCCAGGAAGCTGGTGAGGAGCCGCGCATCGAGTCCAACGCCCTGACCGAGGCAATCGCCGCGGGTCAGGTATCGGCCATCGCCAACGGCCTGCCCGGCACGCTGACCATTCCGCCTAGCCGCGACTTTGAGGGCTTCTACATTGCCCTGATTCGAAAACGCAGCTAGCGCACGGATCCAAAACTCAACAAGCTATCTCTGTGCGCGTTTGCCCTGCTGGTCGCGATGCTGTTTAAGCATCGCGCGCTCCTTGCGTTCGGCCCTTTTGCCCTTAATGGCCGTGACCACAAAGTAGATGACCGCGGCGGCAACGATTGCGGCCACACACAGGCCAATCGAGCCAAACATTGCTGCCAATTCCATACCGCGTCACCTCTCTTTTAAACGGGACTTTCAAGATAGCACCTCGATACCCGCCACCACAGCTCCTTCACGTTCGCCGGCCCTTCGGTCTAACGGATGGCACGGCGGGGAAAAATCAACTCGTCAAACGATTTAGCATTCGCTATTCCGGCTGCATAGCGCCGGCCGTCATCACATAGAATCGAGCCTCCATGGATACCCTCAACGATCTAAATGAGCGCGTCGACGCCTTCGTCGGCACCAGCTCCTTCGACACGCCTGCCGCGGCAAACGACCAAGCTCCCATCGATGTGCCCGCCGAGGTTCACGAGGATATCGTCGCCTCGGTCGATTTCTCCGAGGTCGAGCTCGCAGACGAGTTCACCGAGCCCCAGGTAGCCGTGACCCCCAACGGACTGCTCCCCATGGAACCGCTGCCCATCGACGGGCGTTTGCGCAAGGCGGCCCTTCGCATGCCCGACGAGATCGAGGAGGCCAGCGGCTTTACGCTCTTCGGTCGACGCATCAAGTCGCTCATTTACACCACCGACGTGGCCGTCATCCGCAACTCCAATGCCGATGCTGTCTTTGCCGTTTACCCCTTCACGCCGCAGCCGGCCATTACGCAGGCGCTGTTGACCGTCGCCGAGTGCCCGGTCTTTGTGGGCGTAGGCGGCGGAACTACGACCGGTAAGCGCTCCGTGCAGATGGCAGCTGTCTCCGAGATGCAGGGCGCAGCGGGCTGCGTGGTCAACTCCCCCG
>CABURV010000078.1 GCA_902494035.1 uncultured Collinsella sp. | reverse complement strand
GGCTCCTCCCACATATGAAGCGCCGCGCGGGCCACCCTGAGCGTGTCGTTAGCACCGCATACGCCGCGCGCGCCCTCATCGCGCGCCGCACCGCAACGGCGCGGACACAAATGGCAGGCGGGCGAAAAAAGTTCGGTCAACGACGTCGGCATAAAAACATGCTCCAAAACAACGATTCAGCAGCTCAAACGTAAAGGGCCAGGCCGCGTAGACGACTCCGTCCCTAAGGCGCCGTAATCGTCCGACACGATTTTTGTAATGTCAAGACTGGAATCCACAAAGTGCCGCTTTATGATGTAGGTATTCCGCCCCCCGCGGAGCAACTGGGTGAACCGTCGCGTTTATTTAGGGAGCCCACACAGTCGTGCCTAGTACAGGTATCCTTCGTTGTTAAGGACGCTGGAACAGTCGATGAGGGCACCCACCTGTTTTAGGTGGGTTCATTTTCGTAACGTGGGGGGTGGTTTTCTTTTGCCGAAAATCGCCATTACAGTCCATATGGATCCCCGCCGGCATCCCGACAAGCCATCGACAACATCCCAATATCTGGTAAGCGCGTGATTATCGCTGCGTGCAATTACATGCACCCCCCTTGGTCGAGTATTATGGTTCGGCTATGCCCTTTGCGCATGGCGTTCTTCTGACCTTTTCCTTCGACGCTTGGCGGTTTTTAGATTCATGGCTTCATCCCCGAGCTACATACCGTACCTATGCGTGGCAGCGGCGGCCTTTATCACGACCTTCCTCGCGGTGCCCCTGGTCAAGCGCTTGGCAATTAAACTCGATGCCGTCGACTATCCTTCTAAGCGCCGCATCAACACCAAGCCCATCCCGCGTTTGGGCGGAACGGCGGTGTTTTTGGGCCTGGTAGTTGCCTGCATTGTGCAAATCCTAGGCACCTGGCACCTAGGCTGGCCACCCGTCCTGGTGCCGCACCCGCGCCTTCACATTAGCTATCCCATGCTGGCGCTCTCCTTTACCGTCATCTTTGCGACCGGCGCTATCGACGACGTCTTCCAGCTCAAGCCCAAGCAAAAGCTGGCCGGACAGGTCCTCGCCGCGCTCATCGCCTGTATCGGCGGCCTAAAAATCGGCGTCATCGTCAACCCGTTTGCCCCCGGCGAGATCATGCTCGGATGGCTCGCCTACCCCATCACCGTAATCTATCTGGTGGCATTCACCAACATCATTAACCTCATCGACGGCCTCGACGGCTTGGCCACGGGCATCTGCGGCATTGCCTCGTTCACCATGTTTTCGATGGCCGTTCTCTCGGGCCGCATCGACGCCGCCGCGCTCTCCATTGCGCTCTTTGGCGCCTGTCTGGCCTTTTTGCGCTACAACTTCAACCCCGCAAGCATCTTCTTGGGCGACTCGGGGTCGCTGCTTCTGGGCTTTGCACTGGGCTCCATCTCGCTGCTCAACGTGAGCCGCACCGCCGCGCTCACCTCGCTTATCATCCCGCTCATCGTTGCCGGCGTGCCCATCATCGACACGTTTAGCGCCATCGTGCGCCGCAGGCGCGCCCACATTAGCATCGGGCAGGCCGACAAGGGCCACATCCACCACCGCCTAATCCAAGAAGGCTACAACCAAAAACAGGCCGTGCTGCTCATCTATGCCTGGTGCATCATGCTTTCGGCCGGCGCCGCCGCGATTAACCAGGTCGAGGTGCCCATGCGTGTGCTCATCTTTACCGTGCTCGCCATTGGCTCGGCGGCCTTTGCCAAACATCTACATCTGTTTGAGCCCGTGCTGCGCCACCATTACAACAAGCGCACGCACGAGGACGAGCTCGTCACCCCCGACGACCCCGCCTTTAAGCAGGAGGAGCAGGCAGCCGAGGAGCGCAAAGAAGAGCGCCACCACAAGCTCTAGGGCAAGCTGCCGAGGATGCGCCAAGGCACCGTTAGCCAAGCGCAGCCGCGCCGCACCCATCGCACATGCCGCACCACGCGCGTCCCTCTCCCGCCCCTCGCCTACTTACGCACCACCCCTCCAATAAACGCGTTATCATCTTGACCCATGAACATACGTTAGGAGCAATCATGCCAAACGAGAACAGCTACGAAGTCGCGCTGCAAAAGAGCAACGCCATTCGCGAGGGCCTGGCCAAAACGCCCGAGAAGTTCACCATGCTCACCGGCGACCGCCCCACCGGCCGTCTGCACCTGGGCCACTACTTCGGCACCCTCAAGGGCCGTGTTGAGCTGCAGAACATGGGCGCCAAGACCAACGTACTTATCGCCGACTACCAGGTCATCACTGACCGCGACACGACCGAGCACATCCAGGACAACGTGTACAACATGGTCATGGACTACCTTGCCTGCGGTATCGACCCCGACAAGACCATGATCTACGCGCACTCCGCCGTGCCCGCCGCCAACCAGCTCATGCTGCCGTTCCTGTCGCTGGTGTCCGAGGCCGAGCTGGCGCGCAACCCCACGGTCAAGGCCGAGATGGAGGCCTCGGGCCACGAGCTCACCGGCCTTCTGCTCACCTACCCGGTGCACCAGGCCTGCGACATTCTGTTCTGCAAGGGCAACGTGGTGCCCGTCGGTCGTGACCAGCTGCCGCACATCGAGCTCACCCGCACCATCGCCCGCCGCTTTAACAACCGCTACGGCAAGGTGTTCCCCGAGGTCGACGCGCTGCTGTCCGAGACCCCGCTGCTGCCAGGCCTGGACGGTCGAAAGATGAGCAAGAGCTACGGCAACGCCATCAACATCTCGATGACCGCCGAGGAGACGGCAAAGCGCATCAAGAAGAGCCAGACCGACTCCGAGCGCATGATCACGTTCGATCCCGAGAACCGCCCCGGCGTGTCCGGCCTGCTTTCGACGGCTGCAATCTGCACCGGCCGTTCCGAGGTCGAGATTGCCGATGAGATTGGCATGGGCGGCTCCGGCCAGCTCAAGAAGTACGTGACCGAGGCCGTCAACGAGTACTTCGCACCTATCCGCGAGCGTCGCCAGCGCTACGAGAACGATCTGGACTATGTGAAGGACGTGCTGCACGAGGGCAACCGTCGCGCCAACGAAATCGCCGAGCAGACCCTGGCAGAGGTTCAGGACGCCATGGGTATGGTGTACTAGACCGATCTGCTGGCTTGAGCTTTCGATTGCTATAGGGCGGGCGCTACGGCGTCCGCCTTTTTTGGAGCCGGACCGCTTCGGCTCCGTCCATCGCACTCCCCCGACAAACAGGAACAGGCCCGCTGGCAGTTAGTTGCCAGCGGGCCTGTTCCCGAAGTACACCGTTGAATCGCACAGAGGGGAGGAATGCGAATCAAACTCAACAGGGCAGGCTTTTTCATCGCCTATTGCCTGCTCCGTTGCTGAAACCAATATAGTTCACCGTGGTTTACTTTGTAGCGTCAATATGCGCCGCCACACCTTCTCCATAAGTTAGCTCCGGTAAACTAAAACCACCACGAAGGAGACAGGCACCTTTGTGGTGGTTTTGACGAAGCCCGCCACTACAGCCCGGCCGGCCAACGACAGGCGGCCAGATCGACGTGCATGGGATCGGTAAACGTCACGCCTTCCCCCATTAAGAGCTCGCGCTGAGCATCGGGGCCGCCAAAGGCAAAGCCCTCACAGATACGGCCGTCGGCAAACACCACGCGATGGCAGGGAATCTGGCCGGGGCGCGGATTGCTATGCAGCGCGTAGCCCACGTACCGCGCACTCCGCGGACGACCGGCGAGCAGCGCCACCTGACCGTAGGTGGCGACCATCCCCTCGGGAATCTGCTCGACCACCTCGTACACCCGTTCAAAAAAGACCTCAGACGCCATTGCTCGCTCCCTTCCACCCGGAAAAGCATAAACCACCACAAAGGTGCCTGTCCCCTTTGTGGTGGTTTATGGCAGGTCGGTTAGTTGGCGGGCTGGAAGAAGGCTACTGCTACGGCGCCGGGGCCAACGTGGGTACCGATGGTGGCGCCGATGGTGTGAACGGGCAACACGCCCTCGGTGTGGCCAGCCCAAAGTGCCGCACTGTCCTCGATATACTTCTTGAGCACCGCATCCGAAAGGCCCGTATAGCCGAGCGCCAGCGGCATGGAAAAGTCGATGCCGCCTGCCTTTTCGACCTTCTGGTTGAGCAGGTTCCGGCCGTTCTTGGAGCCACGAGCCTTGCCCAGCTGCACGATCAGACCATCCTCCGCTGCCACAACGGGCTTCACATTGAGCAACGTGCCCACAGCACCAGCCGCAGCAGACAGGCGACCGCCGCGAACGAGGTACTCAAGCGTCTCGAGCAGGCCGATGACGACTACACGGTCGCGCACGGCCTCGACAGCCGCCGCGATCTGAGCCGCGCCCTGGCCCTCGTCCACCAAACGCAGCGCGTACTCAACCAGCACGCGCTCGCCCAGGGTAACGTTATTGCTATCCACCACATACACATCGCCGCCCGGCGCCTCGGCAAGTGCGGTGCGGGCACTTTGGTTGGTGCCCGAAAGCTTAGCGCCCACGGTAATAATCACTGCCTCATCGCCGGCCTCACGCGCCTCGGCAATAGCCTGCGAAAACGCGTACGGGTTGACCTGGCCGGTCTTAGGCAGCTCATCGCGCTCCACGAGCATCTCGTAAAAGCGCTGGTGATCGATGTCGACGCCATCCATGTACACATCGGTGCCAAAGGTGACGGACAGCGGCAGAACACGCAGAGCGGGGTGCTCAGCCGGCGACATATCGCTCGCGGAATCGGTAATAATACGAATGGACATAGCGAATCCTTTCTTGCGCAGGTCCCGCGCAGGGAATTTTGACAGCAAGGCCCCGGCACGGTATACGCGCTCAAACAGGACTATGCAGTTGTTAATTGGAAGCAAAAGCCTTGGCGGCCCTACAGCTCGCGCAGGGTGTTGAGAATCGTGCGTAGCGACGCATACATCTGCTCGCGCTGCTCCACACCCATAGCCTTACCGGTGGTATCGAGCACCTCGCGAATGATGCGGTCCGCCTCGCTCATGCTCTCGCCGCCCAGAGCGGTCAGGCGCACCGGAGCACGATACTTAACGGCGGCATCGCCCGAATCATCGACCTCGACGTAGCCGCCCTCCTCCAGATGCGCGAGCGTACGCGAGACGGCGGCGCGGGTCACACCTGCCATGCGAGCCAGGTCAGCGCCAGTCAGGCCGTCCTTGCTGCGCTCAAGATAGTACAGGCACATAACGTCGGAGCCCTTGAGGCCCAGCCTTGCGCCCTCGGATGTCTTAATGCGCTGGATCTCCTTGTAGAGCCCGCTGATCAGTCCGACAAAGTCCTCGAAACGTGTCTCGTCGTTCTGCTGCATGGGAGACGACCGCCTTTCGCTTGCATAATGCTTACGGGTAAACATCTTAGTCGCATAAGCCGACACCCGTACCCAAATACCCTATTTGTTAACCCATCAACATAAAAACCACCACAAAGGGGACAGGCACCTTTGTGGTGGTTTTGACCGGCGAACATGATCCGCAGACGCCGCTACAGCTCCACACAGGGATTGTCGCGGGTCACAAGTGTCTTAACGACAACCGTAGCGCCCAGATAGCGCTCAAGCAGCTCGGCTAAGCGATCGATCGCTGCCTGGCAATCCCCCATCCGCTCGGGCTCCACGCACTCAATCGCCAGGAACGCATCGGCCGAATCATCGGACAGCGCCGTGCGAACGCCGTCGCGCCAGTTCCAGCAGCGGCACACGGCGCCCGCATCGTCGATGTAGGCGAGCTCGCCGGGCAGCGTCGGATCGTCCGCTTCCTCGCCAAGCGGCAAGAACGCATCGCCACCGTCGGTCACCTTCAAGCGAAGGTCTCCCTCGATCGCATGCAGATCCTCGCCTCCCACGGGCAGCGCGTAGGTCAGCGACACCGTGTTGTAAATATCCACCGCGGGCGTAATGTGGCCCACCGGCTTGCCTTTGAGCACGCGTTTGAGCAAGTTCTCGATCGAGCAGCGCGCGCCTTTCTTGGTCTTGAACAGACGATAGGCCTCGCGCCATGCCTTGACCGGTGCGTTCTCGCTGATAGTGTCGCTGGTCAGATGACGCTCCGCATCGATATTGGCGCGGTCGAGCAACGCCGCAATCGCATCCACGTCCTCTTGAGGAATCTGAGCCGTAGGCTTCAAGCCCTCCACGACCACAACACCGACCGCTGCCTGCGGAAACAGCTCCCAGAATGAATCCTCGGCAATAAAGCTCTTCATACGCTCTCCCTTCATTGTGCGCGCCCGAGTGAGGGCGCCTAAACAAAAAGCGCCCTTACAACGGCCACCTTCAAAGTCCTACGGTGCCGCCACAAGAGCGCTTACGCTGTCCCCATCCGGAGAAGGAGACGATATGTCAGGCGTATTGTAACCCGAGTCATCCACACGAGCAAAACCACCACAAAGGTGCCTGTCCCCTTTGTGGTGGACCTTGATTATCAACTTTATCCGAACACCTCCCACATTCATCCGCACATGTGCGGATGAATGTGGGAACCCGATACCCTGAGGGCCGGACCGGCCGGCCCCGGGAGATCGGAGGACGGCATGTCCGGAAAGAGGAAGAAGGGGGCCGGGAAGGCGGCCCCGAGGGCCTACGGCAGGCTCACCAGGCACGAGCGGGACACGGTCCAGAGGATGCTGGAGCGAGGGGCCTCGTGCAGGCAGATCGCGAGGGAGCTGGGCAGGTCGCCCTCGACGGTGTGCTCGGAGGTGGCGTCGCACAGGTTCGTGACCGCGCCGAGGGAGAGGCGCGGCGAGCGCGTGGACGCCTCCGCCGACCTGTCTGCGGCATGCCCGCGCCTGGCCGCGTGGCCGCGCTGCTGCAACGGGTGCGGGCGGTACCGCGCGATCGGCTGCAAGCGCCGCCCGCACGTCTTCTACGATGCCCGCGCCGCGCAGCTGTGCGCGGACTCGGTCCTCGTCTCGTCCAGGCGCGGGATAGACGCCGACGAGCCCGCCGCGGCCGAGGCGCTCGCCCTCATCCGCGACGGCCTGGGCCGTGGGCTCTCGCCCGAGCAGCTGTCCGCCCGCAACGGCGGGCCCGTGGACCTGTCGCCCTCGACGATCTACCGCTGGGTCGCGGCAGGCTACGACGGCATGACCAACATGGAGCTCAGGAGGAAGGTCGGCTACAGGCCGAGGAGGCGCGCGCCGGCGGCCTCGGCCACGCGGCACTCGCCCCGCAGGTCGTACGCCGCGTTCCTCGGCCTGGGCGAGGACGCGTGCGCCGCCGCCTGGGAGATGGACACCGTCGAGGGGGCCCGGGAGGACTCCGCCTGCCTGCTCACGCTGCTGCACCGCCCCAGCAGGCTCCAGCTCGCGCTGCCGCTGGAGGAGAAGACCGCCGGGTG
>CABURV010000077.1 GCA_902494035.1 uncultured Collinsella sp. | reverse complement strand
TGCTGCAGGGCGGAGAAGTCCATATCGGTGACGACATACAGGTGGTCAAGCTCGGCGACGGCACCTGTTCGTTTACGCCGGCTGAGGCACTCAAAGAGGTGGAGCGGGCTCGCCGCGAAGGAACCCTATAGTTGCAAAACCCCACGTGAGGGCAACATTACAGCCAAAAACCCTCACAAACAGGGTGCCGTAACGTTAAAGTTGAACTCTATGGTTTCTCAACAATTCACCATTCCCGCAGGTCAAGGCCAAAGCCTCAAGTTCAACTTGACCCTTTAGAACCTTTAAGGTTCAAGTTGAGGTCGAAAGCAGTAGTAGAATACACCTCGACCAATAACCTACGATTGATTGCAGAGGGACTGGATGCAGCATTCGAACCATCGCACCGCAGCGCTCGTCGCGTCGAAGCCGGCTCGTATCATCACGAGCGCCGCGCTCGCCGTCGCGCTGACGGCCACGCCGATGCTCTCCCCCGTCGCGGCCTATGCCGCCTCGCAGGCAACGCAGGATCAGCTTTCCGCCGCCCAGAAAAAAATCGAGGACGCTACGAGCGCCTACAACGACGCCCGAACCAAGCTCGAGGATCTGCAAAAGCAGATCGACTCCAATGAGGCGAACATCGATAAGATTGAGGCCGAGCTACCCGAGCAGCAGGCCAAGGCAAGCTCCGCCATGCGTGATCTGTATAAGTACCAGAAGGGCACCAGCCCCATCGTGAGCTTCCTGGTAAACACGCAGAGCTTGGGTGACTTTATCACCACCTGCAAATACACCAACCAGATTACGAGCTCGAGCGTCGACGAGATCGAAGAGCTTAACAAGATGCAAACCGAGCTCGAGCAGAACAAAACCGAGCTCGATCAGGCCAAGTCTCAGCTCGAGGGCGAGCAAAAGAATGCCGAGGACGCGCTAGCCCAGGCACAGCAGCTCCGCAGCGAGGCGCAGGCAAAGGCTGAGCAGGAAAATGCCGCCGAACTGGCTAAGCTCGAGGCCGACAAAGCTGCTGCCGCCGAGAAGATCTCGGGTACCGGCGTGAGTGGCAATAACTCCAGCAGTCAGGCCACCAACTCCAACACCACCATCGACACCACGGTGAACAACTCCAACAGCGGCAATTCCGATTACGACTCGTTTATTAACGAGTGGACGAGCCGCATCGACAACTACCTCGCCGGCTCCCCTATGGCAGGCCAGGGCTATAACTTTGCCGTCGCCGCCTGGAACACCGGCGTCGATCCCCGTTGGTCCCCCGCTATCGCCTGCATCGAGAGCAGTAAGGGCCTCTATTGCGCCGGCTCCTATAACGCCTGGGGCTGGAGTGCCCGCGGCGGTGGCTGGCGTAGCTTTGGCAGCTGGAGCGAGGCTGTCTCCGCCCACGTTGCTTACCTGGGCGCCAACTATGGCTCCACGCTTACCCCGGCAGCCGCCAAGAAGTACTGCCCGCCCACGTGGCAGGACTGGTACAACAAGGTCGCCAATCAAATGAACCGTATTTAAGTGCAACTGCAAAGGGGCCCCAAGCGGGGCCCCTTTTCGATTATCTAAGAGACGACACCGGTCGCATTGCCGATAACAACGACGACGCACATGACGGCAAACATAAACCCGAGCGCCTTGAACCATAGTTCGACAAAAGCACTCCCCCGATACCGATCGAGCACGGGAAAGCGACGCCGAAGCCTGCGGCGGTCGAGCATGCCAAACGTAATAAGCAGCACCAAGCCATCGACCATAAAGAAATACTCAAGTGCCAAAAACCACGTTGGATAGTTTCTGTTTTCGCCCGTCGGCGTAAATACCGCAAAATGGCTGTCCATCAGCAGCAACAATGTTGTCGCATAGACGCATCCGTTCCATATGCGCCCCACGGGCTCGGGGATACGCGAGAGCAGACGCGCGCATTTGGACGTCACGGGGGAGACGATCGAACGCCGGTTTGCAGAAGCCGGAAGCGTGAGGGCAACCGGCTGCTGTACCCGCTGCACCTGCGACGCCACGACCCGGGGCACACTGACAGCAGAAAAGGTCGCGGGCGACGGTGCAGGGAGACATAGCTCATACGCCGCACGCGCAGCATGCCCCAGCGCCTTTGCGCTCGCAAAGCGCTTAGCCGGATCGAGCGCCATCGCCATGCAAACCGCATCGGCAAGCGGGGTTGGCATACCGTGCGACTCGCATTGCTCACGTATGTCCCGCCCCGGTTTGGGGTCAGTTCCCGTCAGGCAAAAGAACAGCAGCGCGCCAAGCGCGTAAATATCGCTCCGGACGCTCGTCTGCCCAAACCCAAACTGCTCGGGCGGCGCATAAGAACGCGTGCCAAACTTGACGGTGTCGGCATCGGCGCCATCGCGCCAAACGCGCGCGATTCCCAGGTCGATAATCACCAGCGAGGAAAAGGTCATGCCGGCATCGGCCGCATACCTCACGCCCGATACAATGATGTTCGAGGGTTTAAGGTCGCGGTGGATTACCGGTACCTCCGGCTCCCCCGCAGCTGCAAAACCAGCATGTAGCTCGCCCACTGCTTCACACAAAACGGGATACAGCCCGCGGGCATAATCGGGCGTCGCCCCCAAGCGCCCCACCAACGCCTCGAGTGTCTCGCCTTCGACATACTCCATCACCACGTCAAGCTCGTCGCCCACACGGCGGCAATCGACGATTCGGGGCAAGTGCTCAAAACGACGACCGGCGCGCTGGGCCGCAAACAGGCGCTCATATGCTCCGCCAATCTGCGCCGAAGCATCGATGCGCTTGCGGACAAAGGGACCGAGAGACCCACCGCCAGAGCCCTCAAAATAGACGAGTTCGGTCGTCTCGACATCCGAGAGCTTGAGCACGCGCTCCACACGATAGCTGTCATCGCGGTCGAGCGACGCCAAGTGGTCAACAAGCGAAACAGTCAGCTCGTCATCGGAATATGTTGGGCTCTGAGTATCCATAGCGTCCATCATAACGCAGGGTACGGACACCCCATGGTGTCCGCACCCCGTTCGTTTGCATGGTTGTTCTGGTGACACCGCTGGCTCAGCCATCGGCCACTAGCTCACCGTTTCCTCGCCAAAGCGATACAGCTCTTCATTGACCTTTTGGAGGCTACAGCCACGGTCGATGCAAAAGATAATGATTGCATCGCGACGGTCCTTGCAGTTGAGGACGCTCACTCCGGCAGCCGTCAGGGCGCGATTGGTCTCCTTCATCGATAGCGCCATTGCAAAGGCAATCTGCAGCACCTTATTGCGGCTCGGATTGCGCGAACCGGTGAAGATCTGATAGCCAAAGGTCTCGTTGAGGTCGGCCATACGCACCACGCGCGAACGCTCGAGCCCCTTCTCTTGCAGCAACTGCTTTAAGTAATCCGAAAGTGACGGGGCGGCAAAGTCGTGTTCTTTGATATAGCCATCGATACTCGGCGCATCAAGGAGCTCGTTGAGCAACTCGTCCGTCAGCTTTTTATCGGGCATGCGGCTTCACCTCCCCATGCGGTCAACAGCGGCAACAAGCTAGGCGAGCACCCAGCTTGCAGTCGCGGACTTATCAAACACGTTGACAAAATAGAGAGCCTTCTTGATGTCACCATCAAAGTAGATATTGCCCGCCACGGAGCCACCGGCGGCAAGGGTGCCAGACTGCAGCTCATCGGAGCCCTCGCTGTAATAACCCTGGTTCTGCTGAGCACCGTTGGCGTCCTCGCCCTTCCAGTCGTAGATATTGTAATCTGCGCCCTCATCGCCATTGTTGACGTACGTGACGTGAATGCCCGTCATGGTCGAACCGTCATAATTTGTGAGGCCGGGCTGAACGGAATCGACGACGACGGAAAGGCCAGCAGTCGTGGTCACCGTCGTGCCAACAGCCAGGTCAGTCGTAGGCTGTTCTTCCTTCTTCGTCTCTTCCTTCTTGACGCCATCGCCGGCATCCTCGGCGACGGTCGCCTTATCGCTACCGCAACCGGCAAGAAGACTGGCAGTCCCCAAGGCAACAGTGGCGAATGCGCCAAGTGCAGCGCGACGGCTCAGCAGCGCATCGTTTTCGAGCTTTTTCATTATGCATCCTTCCTACGATCCGGCTACCGCGCCGGCACACAGCACATCGTAGGAAGGATTGAATTTGAATTCATTAGCTGAGGGCTAAGGTTGCGGTAAACGGCCAATGCAGTTATCCAAACGCCGAGCAAACGCATTTTGCGCGACCGTCTGCTGGCAGCGCATCAACCCACCGTGACGGATTCCCCGGTAAAGGCACTGATCATCAACAGGACGAAGAACACCAGGTAGCTGACACTCAGCGGGTACGCAATGACCAGGAATACGACCCAGCCGACATTGGTTTTACCGTCGGCACGGCGTCGCTCGCGATTGCGGCAGAGCCAAATCGTCACGCCAATGGCCACAATCAACAGCACAAGCGCTGCCGCGGCCAGTCCGGCAAGCGCAAACATCACGCCAATGCTCACAGCAATAACCGGAAGCAGCAACAAGCCGCATCCACACCCACCGGGACTATAAACGGCAGATTGTCGGCGTCGCTCCATCGTCACTCCAAGTCAAGCAATCGTTTGTAGACATCGAGGCCTTTGAGTAGGATTTCCTCGTCAAAGAGCATGGTATCAGTATGCAGAGCGCTCATGGCATAGGTGGGACAGCCATCCGAATCGCTCGGGTTTTCTTGACCCTCCGGCACGCCCGTGCCCAGCAAGAAGAATACGCCCGGCAGATGACGCTGATAGAACGCGAAATCCTCGGCGATTAGCAGCGGCTCGTCCACAAGTTGCAACTCGGACAAGGCAGGCGCAATGTGGGCGAACAGCTCGGGGTCGTTATCGACCGGCGGATAGCCCTCGGCAAAGTCGAGATCGTACGTACAGCCTGTTGCGGCGCAGGCCTCGTCCAACACGCGGCGCACGCCCTCGCGCGCACGGTCGAACATACCGTCCGTAAACACGCGCAGGCTGCCAGCCACATGGGCCTCCCCCGCCACCGCATTGCAGACGGTGCCGGCCTGCAGCAGGCCGAACTTACCAATGCAGGGCTCGTCGGCACCCAACTCGTCCATGAGCGCGCGCTCGGAAACCAAGAACTTGGCCGCTGCCAGCGCGGCATCATGCGATTCCTCGACCGGAACGCCGTAGGTCTTGGCGATATGGATGCTCGCGCCATGGATATGAATGTGCGTCTCGCTTGAGCGCGCCAGCAGCGGACCGGAACAGCTCGCCAACGTTTTCGCAGGCAGGTCGGGCCATACGTGGAAGCCAAAGATGCGATCCGCCCCGTAGCGCTCGAATACGCCGCTCTCACACACCGTCTTGGCGCCACCGGTCGTTTCCTCGGCCGGCTGAAACACAAAGAGCACGTTGCGCTTGATGGCGCCCGGCTGCTCACGAATCGTGCGGTCGACAAAAGTCGCCGCCGCGAGCGCCATGGCCATGTGACCGTCGTGACCGCACGCATGCATCCTACCGGGATGGGTCGAGGCAAAGGCCGCGCCCGTTGCCTCCGCGATGGGCAGGGCGTCCATGTCGGCGCGAATCGCCGTGGCATGCGCGGCGCCCGTGCCGGCATCGAAGAAAGCGCAGACGCAGCTGGGGCACGGATGGGTCACCTCGCAGGCGAGCGGGGCGAGCACGCCCTCGATATAGGCGATGGTTTGCGGAAGATCGAAGTCGAGCTCCGGAATGCGATGGAGATCGCGGCGATAGCGACGGAGTTCTTGGAGCTCGGTCATAAAGGTTCCTTTCATAGGTGCGCGCCAGTTACCGTCTTATTGTGCCGCAAGATTGCCGCACCCTTGTTTCTAGCATATCCCTGCATTTTTTAAACGTTATATACGAATACTCTTGTTTGGTAAAGTGCAACGTGGTAGGGTCGTTACCACTTGATAGAGGCGCGGGCACGATGAGCCGCGGGCGAGTCGGCAGACTTTGACCCCGCGGGGAGGTGAAACCCGCCGAACTGGGTTTTTCGGGCACGAACAACCTGGTGGGCCTGCGGGAAACACCCGCAGGACTGTCTGCAGCAATGCGGGAGCGCTATCCGGACATTGGGTCCACGCTATGCGGATTCGATGCGCAGATGGCGCCGTCTGGATAGCGAGGTTTACGGGACATGGCATTGATCCCCAGCGAAGCGTATGCGGCCAAGCAGCCGTTTGTGGACAAGGAGACGCTCGAGCATATCGTCGAGCAGTTCCCCACGCCGTTTCATCTATACGACGAGGCGGGCATCCGCCGCAACATGCAAGAGGTGCGCGACGCCTTCGCATGGAACCCGGGCTTTAAGGAATACTTTGCCGTCAAAGCCAATCCCAACCCGGCGCTCATCTCCATCCTCAACGAATACGGCTGCGGCTGCGATTGTTCGAGCTATACCGAGCTCATGATCGCCCGCTCGCTGGGTATCACCGGCCACGACATCATGTTCTCGTCCAACGACACGCCGGCGGCGGACTTTGCCCTTGCAGATAAACTGGGCGCCATCGTCAACTTTGACGACATCAGCCACATCGAGTTCTTTGAGCGTGTCGCGGGGCCCATCCCCAAGACAGTCAGCTGCCGCTTTAATCCGGGCGGCCTGTTCCAGCTCTCCAACGGCATCATGGATAACCCCGGCGACTCCAAGTACGGCATGACCACCGAGCAGCTCTTTGAGGCCTTTCGCACGCTCAAGGCCAAGGGCGCCGAAAACTTTGGCATCCACGCATTCCTTGCCAGCAACACCGTCACCAACGACTACTACCCCAAGCTCGCGCGCATCCTCTTTGAGCTTGCCGTGCGCCTGGAGCGCGAGACCGGCGCACACGTCGCCTTTATCAATCTGTCCGGCGGCGTCGGCATCCCCTACCTGCCCGAGCAGCAGGCCAACGATATCCATGCCATCGGCGAAGGAGTGCATGCAGCCTACGATGAGATTCTGGTTCCCGCCGGCATGGGCGATGTGGCAATCTGCACCGAGATGGGCCGCTTTATGATGGGCCCCTACGGCTGCCTGGTCACCAAGGCCATCCACGAGAAGCAAATCTACAAGGACTATATCGGTGTCGACGCAAGCGCCGTCGATCTGATCCGCCCTGCCATGTATGGCGCCTACCACCACATTACGGTGATGGGCCAGCCGGGTGGCTCCGACAAGACCGCGGCGCCTGTCACAAACACGTACGACATTACGGGCAATCTGTGCGAGAACAACGACAAGTTCGCCATTGATCGCGAGTTGCCGCATATCGACATGGGCGACCTGCTCGTGATCCACGATACCGGCGCCCATGGCTACTCCATGGGCTACAACTACAACGGGCGCCTGCGCTCCGCCGAGGTGCTGCTGCGCCCCGATGGCTCGGCCGACCTTATCCGCCGTGCCGAGCGCCCGGGCGATTACTTTGCCACGCTCGACGTGCTGCCGTGCGGCCGC
>CABURV010000076.1 GCA_902494035.1 uncultured Collinsella sp. | reverse complement strand
GCCAAGTCGCGCGCCGAAAGTGCCCGCCATCGTGCCCAGGACGAGCGCCTGGCGGTCGCCGCCCAATGGAACAAGCGCATCCAAATCGCGAGAGCGAAGGAGAAGAACATGGACATCCGCAATCTCGAGGGCTCAATCGTCGCCCTTGTGACGCCGTTTAAAAAAGACGGCAGTGTCGACTTCGATGCGCTCGAGCGCCTTATCGATTTCCACCTGCAAAACGGTACCGACGCCATCCTCACCCTGGGCACCACCGGCGAGAGCGCCACGATGACCGACGACGAGGACAACTCCGTTGTCGCCGCGGTGGTCAAGCAGGTTGCAGGCCGTGTCCCCGTCATCGCCGGCTCGGGCTCCAACTCCACGCAGACCATGCTCACCAAGTCGCTCACCTATCAGGGCCTGGGCGCCGACGGCCTGCTGCTCATTACCCCCTACTACAACAAGTCCAACGAAGAGGGCATCTACCAGCACTTTAAGACCGTTGCCGATGCCGTAGATATCCCCTGCATCCTGTACAACATCCCCGGCCGCTGCGGCTGCGGCATCAGCGAGCGCAACGTAGAGCGCTTGGCCGCGCACCCCAACATCATGGGTATTAAGGAAGCCTCGGGCAACGTCGCCTACGCGGCCAAGATCGCTCACCTGCTGTCCGACGACTTCCGCATGTACTCAGGCGAGGACGCACTTACCGTACCGCTCATGAGCCTGGGCGCCTCGGGCACCATCAGCGTGTGGGCAGACATTCAGCCGCAGCTCGTGCACGACATGTGCCGCGCCTATCTGGACGGTGACGTGGAGCGCGCCCGCGATATCCAGATTGCCGGCCAGCCGCTCATCAACGCCCTCTTTAGCGAGGTCAACCCCATCCCCGTCAAGGAAGCACTCGCCCAGATGGGTATGATCGAAGCCAACTACCGCATGCCGCTGTGCCCCATGGCAGACGACACGCGTTCCGCACTTACCGATGCTCTGAAGGGAGCTGGTCTGCTTGATTAAGACCGTCATTATGGGAACGGGCCGCATGGGCTCGCTCATCCGCACTACCGCCGAAGGCATTGCCGACGCCTCCGGGCAGCCCGTTTTTGATATCGTGGCCCAGATCGGTTTTGACCTGTCCGAGCTCGAGAGCGCCCCGGCAGCCGACGTCATCATCGACTTCTCGAACGTCGTGACCTTCGATGCCGTCGTCGCCTATGTCGAGCGTACAGGCGCCGCGTTGGTCTCGGGCACCACGGGCTACACACCCGATCAGATGGACCGCCTGCGCGAGCTTGGTCAGAACGTCCGCGTCATGCACTCCGGCAATTACTCCATCGGTATCGCAGCCCTGCGTCATGTGGTAGCACAGGCCACACGCGAGCTGCCCGGCTTTGACTGCGAGATTGTCGAGACGCACCACAACCAAAAGGTCGACGCTCCCAGCGGCACCGCCAAGCTGCTACTCGACGCCGTGGTCGAGGCCGAGCCAGAGGCTGGCTATCATCCCGTCTACGGTCGCGAGGGCATGTGCGGCGTTCGCGATCCCAAGGAAATCGGCATGCACTCGCTGCGCGGCGGCACCGTCGCCGGCGTACACGGGGTGAGCTTCTTTGGCCAGGACGAGGAGGTCACGCTTAGCCATCGCGCTACGAGCCGCCAGATCTTTGTCAACGGCGCTCTGGCCGCCGCTCAAAAGCTCGTCGCCCGTGAACCCGGCTTCTATACGTTCGACCAGGTCATGTTTGCCTAACCAGGTATCAACCGAATCCGCCCAAAGGAGAGATAGCAAATGAGCAACGCAGCCGAGATGGATGCCCAGGAGATTATCAATTACATCGCCACCGCGCCTAAAAAGACGCCTGTCAAGCTGTATGTGCGCGAGAAGCCCGGCATGAAGGTTGCCTGGGGCGATGCGCACGTCTACGGCGGCCGTCGTGGCAAGACCGTCTTTGGCGACTGGGATGAGCTCAAGGCCATCCTCGATGCCAATGCCGATTCCATCGATTACTACGATGTGGAGAACGACTGCCGCAACTCCGCCGTGCCCATGCTCGACCTTAAGGGCATAAACGCCCGCATTGAGCCGGGCGCGATCATCCGCGACCGCGTCGAGATCGGTGACCGCGCTGTCATCATGATGGGCGCCATCATCAACATCGGCTCCGTTATCGGCGAGGGCTCCATGATCGATATGGGCGCCGTGCTGGGCGGCCGCGCCACCGTGGGCAAGAACTGCCACATCGGCGCCGGTACCGTGCTGGCAGGCGTCGTTGAGCCCGCGAGCGCCACGCCCGTCATCATCGAGGATGATGTCATGATTGGCGCCAACGCCGTGGTCCTGGAGGGCGTGCGCGTGGGCAAGGGTGCTGTCGTTGCCGCCGGCGCCGTATGCGTCGAGGACGTCCCCGCCGGCGCCGTCGTGGCCGGTGTCCCCGCCCGCGTCATCAAGATGCGCGACGCCCAGACCGACAGCAAGACCGGCCTGGAAGAGGGCTTACGTCAACTGTAGGGTTACGCGGTTTTACCAAACCGCGTAACTAGTCGGCGCTGCAAACGACCCAGAGCGGCAATCTGACGTTCAATCGTCGGGCATGACCAGAAGGTCAATGCCCTCCTCTTTCACGTCACCTTGCTCGCTCTGGGTCGTTTTCGCTGACTTATGCTCAACCAGTAGCGACATTAAGCCCCAAGTAAAAAGGCCGAAGCCCTCATCCGAGGCTTCGGCCTTTGTTTTTCTGCAGCGTCCAAGCGCAGTTTATCGATTCTCGATGCTGCCGATATTCTTGAGCTCGATGGAGATGAGGCCGTTGGGCTCGTTGACAAACTCGATGTACTCGGAGTTCGAACCCATCTCGGCCGGGAAGCTGATCTCGATACCCGTATCGGTACGAATCTTATGATTGCGCACCGCCGCGCGCTCGACCTGCTTGCGCTCCACGGGAACGCGCTCGGGAACCTTCTCCTCGGTCAGTGCCGCGCGCACACTTTCCTTGATGACCGGTTCGTCCTCAAAGACCTCATCGACGATATCCCAGGGCGGAAGCTCCTCGTCATCCTCGACCTTCTCGGCCACAGCGGCCTTAACCTTGGCGAGCGCCACGGCCGTGTTGGCGCCGTGCTCCTCGGCGACTTCCTCGACCACACGCGTCACGGTGTCGATGACCTCCTTGCCCGATACGCCCGTGTCGCACTGCAGCAGGCCATCGGGGATAAGCATACGGTCCTCGCCGGCAATCTTGCGCTTCTTGTCCACGTAGCCAATCTCCATGGTACTCGCGCGTACGATGGCATAGCTCGGCACCTTTTGCGAGGGGTTCGGCAGAATGGCGTAGTGGCGCGCGATGTCGTTGCGCACCTCCCCCTCCTCGCGGCCCACTTCGTGCATAAAAGCCTGCTTGGAGCCCAGCAGCATCACGGCAAACCAGCGGGCATCCTCATCGTCGTCAAAATCGGCCACGAGCACGTCGGTGGACTCGGCTTTCTCGGCTTTGGTGAGCTCGGAGGAGATAAACTCCGCAATCTGCTGCGACAGGTCCACGAACTCGCGCTCGCCAAAGAAATAACCCTTGAGCTCGCCGCCAAACGCAGAGTTCTCGGCAAACGTGGCGCGTTTATTGTCGGCCGAGGTACGTGCGCGGCGCAGATGCGTGGTCACGAAGTTGCGCACGGTACGACTCTCGATATCGAGCTCGCGCTGGCTCATAACGTTGACGGCAGAGTCAAAGTCCAGGATATGCAGAATCGCGTGATTGATTTTCATATACGGCATTCCGTTCTAGATCGATTTCGGCACGAACCAGTATAGCGGTCGAGCCCGCCCCAGGCGCATCGAAGATTGATGCATCGGGGACAGATTGCTATGCACCAGTGGCTAGTGCAGGAATTCGAACTGCCATGCCTCGAGCTGCTCTGTCAGGCTCTTGCCGGCGGCAGGAACGTTAAACTCAGGGCGTTTGGGCAGCAGTGCGCACTTAAGGATTGCCACGATGGTCTGCGAGACAAAGCGTCGTGTATCCTTGTCGAAACCTTGCGCAGTCTGGAGCATCACGGGCAGGCTCTCGCGCAGATTCCCAGCGATATCCGCAAACCGCTCAGCACCCGTAGCCTCAAACACGGAGAACAATGCATCTACAAAACGCTCGCGCTCGGCAGGCCCCACTGCAAGCAGCATCTCGCGAATGGAGCCATCAACGTATCGAGCACCGGCGGACAGGCGCTCACAGTACACGAAGTCGCGACCATCAACCACCCAGCTAAAGGGATTGTGCTGCAGCAGGCTGAACTCGGTGCTCTCAACGATGGCATAGTCCTCCTGCGTCTCGAACATCATGCCAAAAATCGACGACCGAGGTAGCGTCTTGTCGATTCGACCGGAAAGATCGGCAAAGGCGTCGCCGTTCAGAAACTCCTCGACGAAGCCCGGACCATCATGGGAATACGCCCGTTCGATTCGCTCGCGGGCGACATCGGAGCACATTGCCGCACCGTACACCGCAAGGTTTCCGCCCTTGGAATGACCTCCGCACAAAAGCTGTCCGTCAATCGCATCCGCCGCCTCGTCCACATAACGCGCCGCGGATTCCTGGGCCGGCACAGGACACCGGAACGCCATGTTAAAGTCCTCTTTCCAGCCCACAATCGTGCTGTCGGTCCCCCGGAAGGAAAGATAGCTAAACCCCGCCGGAAACCGGAACGCCATGGCTGCAAACTGCTCTGTCGCCACCACATCGCTCACGGCACGATAGCCGCAAACGTGCACGCCACGGTAACGAGGGCTTGCCGCCACGGCCTCCAGCAAGGCCCTGCTCCCCTCCGGGTCCCACAAGTCGTCAATCATGTCCCGGTAGCACTCGGCACGCAGCAGCTCGCGTACGTCTAGGCCCTGCCAGTTCGTCAGCTCCGCCATATCACCCGGCAAACGCAAATAGGACAACCACGCAAAGACCAGGCTATCCACCGCGCAGAACGGCCGCTCCTCAAACGGATCAAACGCCGTCTGGGCATAGGTCAAAAAATTAGGCGAATCCGACATGGCCCTCCCATCAACTATGGTGCATTGGGGTCAGGTTACTTTGCACCAAAAAGGCGCCCGGGCCGCGTTGACCCGGACGCCTTCATTGTAGCTTTTCGCTCTAGCGAGCTCGATTTAGCAGGAGAAGTCGACGCTGTCGATGATGTCCTTGAGGGCCTTGGCGGAGGCGGTGAGCTCATGCTGCTCGTCATCGTCCAGCGGCACGGGGACGCGGCAGACAACGCCGTCGCGGCCAACGACGGTCGGCATGGAGATGGCAAGATCGGACAGGCCATACTCGCCCACCATGAGCGAGGAGACGGGCAGAACGGTCTGCTCATCGCGCATGACGGCGGTGCAGATGCGCTTGACGGCCATGGCGACGCCATAGTAGGTGGCGTGCTTCTTCTCGATGATGGTGTAGGCGGAGTTCTTGACGTCCTCGGCGATGCGCTTCTCGGCAGCCTCATGCTCCAGGTGACCGTGAAGCTCGCAGAAGGTGTTCAGCGGCACGCCGGCAACCTGAGCGCTGGACCAAGCGACAAACTCGGAGTCGCCGTGCTCACCCATGACATAGGCCTGGACATCGCGCGGGTCAACCTCGACGTGAGCGCCGAGCATCTGCTGCAGACGGCCGGTGTCGAGCACGGTGCCGGAGCCGATGACGTGGCCCTCGGGCAGGCCGGACATCTTGATGGCGGCGTAGGTCAGAACGTCGACCGGGTTGGAGACGATGAGCAGAATGCCGTCGAAGCCGGACTTCTTAATCTCGGGAATAATGGACTTAAAGATGCTGACGTTCTTGTTGACCAGGTCCAGACGGGTCTCACCGGGCTTCTGGGCAGCGCCAGCGGTGACGACGATCATGGCAGCGTCGGCGACATCGGAATAATCGCCGGCGTAGATCTTCATCGGCTCGGCAAACGTCATGCCGTGCGCGATATCCAGGGCCTCACCCTCGGCGCGGTTCTTGTCCACGTCGATGAGGACCATCTCGGAGAACAGACCACTCTGCATCAGCGCGAACGCCGAAGACGAACCGACGAAACCGCAGCCGACAATAGCGACCTTCTTCTCGTTAACCATTAGAAACTCCCATCTCACTCCACAAACAAGCCGCCCGGGAACGACCCGAGCGGCTTGCCGTAATCCCAATACATCCAATCGGGACTTTGATTATGCTCCTATTCGCAGCCAAATATCGACCGTTTACCGAAATTATTTGCAGGATTCGTAAAATAACTGCACGAAATCGGTTTCGAGCTATTGACGAGTCGAAATAGGTTTCTAATACAGGCCCGCCTCGCGAATAGCCTCGACAGCCAAAGCGATCTGATCGGGCGGCAGCACCAGCGCCATGCGCACGTGACCCTCACCCGAAGGGCCAAAGCTCGCGCCCGGTGTCACGACGACTCCGGCCTTCTCCATGAGCTCCTCGCAAAACGCCATCGAATCGGTGCGGCCACCGGGGAGCTTGGCCCACACAAACATAGAGCCATGCGCGTTGGGACGCTCCCAGCCCAGGCCCTCAAGACCGTCGCAAAGGGCATCGCGGCGCTCCTGGTACTTCAGACGCTGCGCCTCGACCTCATCGCGCGGACCGTTCAGGCAGGCGATAGCGGCCTTCTGGATCGGGAAGAACATGCCAAAGTCGATCTGGCCGCGCAGCTTGGCAAAGGCAGAGACCACATCCTCGCGACCGACCAAAAAGCCGATGCGGGCACCGGTGACGTTAAACGACTTGGAGAGCGAGAAGAATTCAACGCCTACCTCGAGCGCGCCGGGATACTGCAAGAAGCTGCCGCCCGGCTCGCCGTCGAACACGATGTCGGAGTATGCGTTGTCATGGACAATGAGCAGGTCGTGCTCGCGGGCGAAGGTGATGATCTCCTCGTAGACCTCGGGCGTGCCCACCGAACCCACCGGGTTGGCAGGCAGCGACACGATCATGTACTTGGCGCGGTCGGCGACCTCGGGATCGATGCCTGCCACATAGGGCAGGTAATTGTGCTCGGCAACCAGCGGATAGTACTCGAGCTTGGCATCGGCAATCTTGGCACCCGCCTCAAAGACCGGGTAGCACGGATCGGGAACCAAAATGGTGTCACCCGGATCGAGCAGAGCCAGGCCCAAATGACCCACACCCTCCTGCGTGCCGTTGCACGACTGCACCATGGACGGCGTAATGCCCGAAACGCCAAAGCGACGCTCATAGTAATCGCACACGGCTTGCTTGAGTTCGGGCAAGTCGCGCAGGGCATACTTCCACATCTCGGGATCTTGCGCCGCCTGCATGAGTGCCTCGACCACGTGGTCGTACGGCTTAAAGTCGGGCGTGCCCACGCTTGTTAGCGTCGGATTTTTTTAGCCAAATATAGTCGGCCGAGATTGACCAATCCCGGCCGACCCATTTTAGCCAACACGCCCGCATCTATGACTTTCCTATCGCATTCCTACATCCCCT
>CABURV010000075.1 GCA_902494035.1 uncultured Collinsella sp. | reverse complement strand
CCCCCGCCGCGCGAAGCGCGCAGCGGGGGCTCCGACATGTCCGAGGACGATTTGGAGAGTAACCCTGTGCCCGGCCGACGGGATCCCTAAGCACGCCATGCTTCTTATGTGCAGCAAAGCTAATGCTGCTAAAATACAAGGCGCTCATGTAGTTTAAACGCACGACGATAAGGAGCACCAGTGGGTAACCACTTCCGTACCTCCGGTGCGGGCGATGATGCCCCCAAGACGCAGACAGGCGTCCAGGGCAGTCGTTTCGCCACTCCGGATTCAGAGGGCCAGCCTGTTGCTCAGGCCCCCGCTCAGCTGGCAGATCAGGCACAGCCGGCATCCGATCCCTTTGCCTACAATCCCAACAGCGATGTCGCGCTTTCCGGCACGGCGGGTTTTGAGCCCGTTCAGGCCGTGACCGCTCGCGTGGAGCAGCCTCAGGCTGGTGCCGCCACGCCGCAGCCTACCATGGCCGGCATTCCCGACCCCATGGCCCCTGCGACGCCGGCTCCTCAGCCTGCGCAGTCCGGTCTCTTTGCCGCTGTTCCCGATCCCACGCAGCCTGCTGCCCCGGTGGTCGAGAGCGATCAGGCGGCCGAGGTCGCAAGCCTCGATAACGCGCTCAACAACCCCGATTTTACGTCGGTGTTTGCGCCCATCGATCCGCAGGCCAGCCGCAAGAAGATGGCCAAGCAGGCCGGTGTCGAGCCCGTTATCCTTATGGAGCATGTCACCAAGATCTATCCGGCACAGCCCAACAAGCCTGCACTCGACGACATCAACATCGAGATCTATCCGGGCGAGTTCGTCTTCTTGGTCGGTCACTCCGGTTCGGGTAAGACCACGCTGCTGTCGACGCTCAACCGCGACGTCAAGCCTACGAGCGGCCGCATCCTGGTTGCCGGTCAGGATCTCATGAAGATCAAGAACCGCAAGGTTCCGTTCCTGCGCCGCCAGATTGGCGCCGTGTTCCAGGACTTTAAGCTTCTGCCGCAAAAGACCGCCTACGAAAACGTGGCGTTTGCCCTTCAGTGCATCGGCAAGCCCAAGGGCGTCATTCGCAGCCAGGTGCCCGAGGTGCTGCGTCTGGTCGGTCTGGCCGATCAGATGGACTCGCTGCCCGACCAGCTTTCCGGTGGCGAGCAGCAGCGCGTTGCCGTCGCCCGCGCTATGGTCAACCGTCCGCCGCTGCTGATCTGCGACGAGCCCACGGGTAACCTCGACCCGGCGATCTCGCTGGGCATCATGAAGCTGCTCGAGCGTATTAACCGCACCGGCACCACCGTGATCGTCGCCACGCACGACCGCGAGATGGTCGATAGCATGCACCGTCGCGTGATCGCCCTCGAGGGCGGCCACGTTATCCGCGACCAGGAGAGGGGAGGTTACGGCAACTATGGCACCAACTAACGTGGGCTACTCCTTCAAAGAGGCAATCAGTCACTTCTTCCGTAACTGGACTACCTCGCTCGGCGCCGTCATCACGATCTTCCTTTCGCTGTTTATCATCGGCCTGTTCATCATGGGCTCCGCGATGCTGAACTCCGTGATCGGCACCGTCGAGGATCAGGTTGTCATCAACGCGTTCATTAGTGATGACGCCGATCAGGCCGATGTTCAGGCTTTTGAGGCCGAGCTTAAGACGTGGAATAACGTCAAGTCCGTGACCTATAAGGACAAGGACGACGCGCTGGCCGAGTATACGAGCAAGATGTCGGGCAACGCCGACGCCACCATGAGCGCGCTCGATGGCCAGAACCCGCTGCCGGCTTCGTTTGCAATTGAGATGGACGATCCGTCCAAGGTCGAGAGCACGGCAGAGAAGCTCAAGAAGGATGCCGATTTCCAGAAGATCGCGGATGACGGCGACGTCAACGCGAGCGTGCTGTACGGCCAGGAGGAAGTGAGCCGCCTGTTCCAGGTGACCAACTACATCCGCATCGCCGCCGTGGTGCTCGTTGGCCTTCTGACCTTTATCGCTTTCATCTTCATCAACAACACGATTCGCCTATCCATTACGGCGCGTCGTCGTGAGATTGCGATTATGCGTCTGGTCGGCGCCAGCAACGGCTTTATTCGCGGCCCGTTTATCACCGAGGGCGTACTGCAGGCCATTTTGGGTTCGCTGCTTTCCATCGGCGTTCTGGAGCTGCTGCGCAATCTGATGATTCCGCGTCTGCAGGAGAGCATCGGCTGGATGTCGTTTGCCCTGCCGATGCAGTACTACTTGGTGACCTATGCTGCGCTGATTCTGGTCGGCGTGATTATCGGTCTCTTTGGTTCTGCCATCGCCATGCGCCGCTACCTGCGCGTGTAGGCATGCCTGGAATTCATCCCTTCCAACGGGTCGTCTCTTATGGGGCGGCCCGTTTTTTGATCCCTAGGGGACGGCAGGAAAGCGAATCATTTGGGTAGACTCTTTGGAGTTCGCAATCGATAGTTAGGAGGCGCCATGGGGCGCAATAACAAGCATAAGCGTGGAGCTCGCAATAAGCGCGGGCCGGTGCGCAGCGAACGCCGTCCGAGCCTGACCGGGCGCGTGCAGCTCCATGAGCACAGTGCCTATGTCATAACCGAGAATGGTGACTACAAGGTCATGGGTCGCGGCAAGCGTGAGATCATGGACGGCGATACCGTTGCCGTGAGCATTAAGAACAGCCCGCATGGCGAGCGTCGCGCCGTGATCGAGGGCGTGGTTGAGCGCGCAGCCATAAGCGTGGTGGGCACGTACCAGACCGCCGGTCCGCTCGGTGTGATTGAGCCGCTCGATTCGCGCCTGAAGGCCGACTTCTTCATTTTGCCCGAGGATGCCTCGGCGGATCGTCTGGGTGTCCACCCGGGTGATGCTGTTGTCGCGCGCATTTTGACCTACCCGACGCGCCTGGAATCGGGCACTGTGACGATCGAACGCCGCATTGGCGGAGATGACGCGCCCGATTTGGGCGTTCAATATGTGATGGCGCGTTACGGCTATACCGATAGCTATCCCGAGGCCGCGCTAGACGAGGCCGAGGGGCTTTCGCTCGATGTGTCCGCGGCGCTTAAGGACCCGCTCCGCCGCGATCTGCGCGACCGCTTTGTCATCACGATCGACCCGGTCGACGCGCGCGACTTTGACGATGCCATTTCGCTGGAGCGCACGCCCGATGGTGGCTACAAGCTGGGTGTGCATATCGCCGACGTTTCACACTATGTGGCTTGGGACGGGCATATCGATCTTGAGGCTCGCCATCGCACGACATCGGTGTATCTGGCCGATCGCGTGCTTCCCATGCTGCCCGAACGCCTGTCCTGTGACCTGTGCTCGCTTCGCCCTGACGAGGACCGTCTTGCGTTTACCGTCGATATCGAGCTCGATGCGCAGGGCCTCGTGCGGCATTACGATCCGTACCCCAGCGTGATTCGCTCGCGTGTGCGTATGGACTATGACGGCGCCGAGGCTCTGCTGGTGCGTGCCGGCGCGGTTGAGTATTCGGTGCTGGAGGGTGCGGCCGAGGATGTTGCGGCTGCTGAGACCTCGCGCGAGGAAGCGCTTGAGCGCGGTCTTGCGTGCGAGGAGACCGTCCGCGGTTACAACATCGACCTCGGCGATTTCCTTGTCGCCGCTAACGAACTCGCCGAACTTCGCCGTCGTATTCGTCGCGCCCGCGGCTCAGTCGATTTTGACACGGCCGAGATTCGCGCTCTATTGGATGAGGACGGAGTGCCCGTGCAGATTGTGGCGCGTGAGCGTTCGTGTGCCACGTCGCTTATCGAGGAAGCCATGCTGCTCGCCAACGAGTGCGTTGCAGAGTGGCTGGCAGACCGTGATATCGAGGCCTGCTATCGCGTGCATGAGGATCCGAGCCCCGATAGCCTGCACGGTGCCGCCGTTGCGCTGGCGCAGCTAGGCATCATCGACGATCGCCGTGCTGCCGGTATTGCCCTGGGGAGCCCCGATGAGCTGCAGGCTGCAGTTGATGCTGCCGCCGGTACGGCCAACGCACCGCTCGTTAACACGCTGCTTCTGCGCAGCATGCAGCGCGCGCTGTACAAGCCGCGCAACGAGGGCCACTTTGCGCTCGCCGCGCCGTGCTACTGTCACTTCACGAGTCCCATCCGTCGCTACCCCGATCTGGTGGTGCACCGCGTGCTCAAACTGCAGTTGGCCTATGAGCGGCTCGGCGGCAAGGACGCCTTGGTCCGTACGCCGCGGCTGATCGGCAAGGGGCGCGAGTCGCTGCCGCGCATTCTGCCGCAGATCTGCCGCGCATGCAGCGATGCCGAGCGCGCGGCAGATGCTGCCAGCCATGCGACGCAAAAGATCAAGATTGCCCAGTACTATGAGGACCGTCTGGGCGAGCGCTATGCCGGAACCGTCTCGTGGGTTAGCAGCATGGGCCTCTTTGTGCGCTTGGACCTGACGCAGGTCGAAGGCCTGGTTTCGATTAAGAGCCTGGGCAACGAGTGGTTCGAGTTTGACGAGGACGCGCTTACACTGACGGGCGCCGACACGGGGACTCGCTATGAACTGGGTCAGCGCGTGATCATCGAGGTCTCGCGCGTCAATACCACGCGTGGGCACTTGGACTTTAAGCTTATCCATTAGCCAAATCCCGACTCATGGTGGGGGAGCGGAGGGCGGCCTTTCGGGACCGCCCTTCGCATTTGAATCGTGGCTACCTTGCCGTCTGCTCGGCCGCCCGCTTACCTGCTATTTGAGAGGTAAAACCTACCAAAATAAACCTGTCCCTTTTTGGCAGGTTTACAAGAAAGCGGGGATGAGATGGCGACGGTGTACGGTTATGCGCGGGTGAGTTCGCGCGATCAGAACCTTAATCGGCAGCTGGATGCGCTGGGTGCCTATGGCGTGGGCTCGGCGAATATTTATGCCGACCATGCGAGCGGCAAGAACTTCGATCGACCGCGTTATCGCGAGCTGCTGCACGTCCTGGGAGACGGGGACGTGCTGGTGGTGCTTTCTATCGACCGACTTGGCCGTAATTACTCCGAGATTCTTGAGGAATGGCGACGCATTACCAAGGAGCTCGGGGTTGCCATTGTGGTGTTGGACATGCCATTGCTTGACACGCGCGTCAGGGCCAGCGGCGCGCCGGATGTGACCAACACCCTGATTGCCGATATTGTGCTGCAACTGCTGAGCTACGTGGCGCAGGTGGAGCGCGAGAATATCCATCGGCGCCAGGCGGAGGGAATTGCAGCGGCGCGGGCTCGAGGGGTCCGTTTCGGTCGACCTCGCAAGCCGTGCCCTCCTCAGTTTGAGCTGGTGCGCGATAGCTATGAGGCGGGCGATATTACCCGCAGCCAGGCAGCAAAGTGCTTGGGTGTGTGCGTGGGGACGTTCGATCGCTGGATGCGCGAGGCGGGGTAGGGGTTTGCGTCGCTTTGTCGCTTCCTGTTGCGATTCAAATTTTGATACGTTGACGATGTCATTTGGGGCTACACTCGCTGATATTCAAAAAAGGAGGTTGGCCCTTGGCACGCGTAAAACAAATAATCGGATGGACCGCGATCGTTCTGTTCGCTGTAACGCTGACGGGCATCTGGGTGCTGACGGAGCAAAATGCGGTAGAGACGTCGTTGCTGAGCGAGTCCACCGCGCGTGTGGTGGAGGGTCAGGCTACGGGCGTTCAGGCTGCCGATGCCACGGGTGAAGCTCAGACGGAGAACGGAATGACCGGGGGCGCCGATTCGGCTGCCTCGAATGTCCGGTCTGGCCGACTTGCTTCCATTCGCATGTGGGTGGGCGCAAACGTCCGTCGCGTTGCCCATACCGTAGAGTTTTTCTTCGTCGGATTGTTCGCCTCGGTGGTCGTGGTTTGCTTTTCCAGGCGTCCGTGGAGCGTATGCTCCCGTTGCGTGCCCGTATTGCTCTTTTGCGCCGCCTGCTCCGTTGGCGATCAGGTGCATAAGATCTTTGTTCCCGGCAGGCATTTCGACGTTATCGATTTAGGATTCGATGCTGCGGGCTATATCACCGCCATGCTATTGGTATTGCTGACGGCGGCGTTGGTGCGCCATGCGACTCGGCCGATCGGCGCCCATGCGAGGCGCTAGCCTTAAGACGAGACGTCGCGACTGCCTATGCTTCGACATTGACTACAATAACGGCTGCAATCGCGAGCGGTCGTCGATGTGCAGTTTTCCAGACACCTGTTTCTCTAAGAAAGGAAATCCCATGGCGGTATTGTTTGTTGAATATCCCAAGTGCTCGACCTGTAAGAAGGCCAAGGCATGGCTGGACGAACATGGGGTAGAGTATATCGATCGCGATATCGTTTTGGACAATCCCACGGCTGATGAGCTTGCGACCTGGATTGCTCGTTCGGGGCTGCCGGTGCGGCGCTTCTTTAATTCGTCGGGCATGAAATATCGAGAGCTGGGCCTGAAGGCGCGTCTGGATGCGGGCATGACGGATCGGGAGTGCTACGAGCTGCTGGCGACCGACGGCATGCTGGTCAAGCGTCCGCTGCTGGTGGGCGACGACTTTGCGATTCCCGGCTTTAGGGAAGCGGCTTGGGCCGAGGCGTTGCTGTAGCGGCTGCGGAAAGTGCATCCCGGAATTCGCTTCCAGAATGGGATGCACTTTCCCAAAGTGGCCGGTTGCGGAAAGCACGTCCCATTCTGAGCTTCGATTGCGGGACACGGTTTCCGGTTGAGGGCTCAACGGGAAAGTGGGGACCAGTTTGAGCTTGAAATCTGGGACGCACTTTCCGCCGGCGGGCCTGCCCCAGTCAGTCCGCCAGCTGTGCCCATTCGTGCGGATCGTAGACCTTTACGTGCTTGTTGGGCTTGCCGCTCCAGTACTCCTCGTCCATAAAGGGCAGATATGCCTGAACGCCAGGGCAGATAAAGGGAATCCGCTGCTGTTGCAGTCGCTCGCGCTGACGCTGCTCCAGGTGCGCCTCGGATATGACGGTCGGCATGCCGGACAACTCGACGAGGCTTGCCTGGATTCGCTTAAGGTCGGGGAGTCCCGCGTGCCATGACATCCGCATGATCAAAAAGGATGCACGGCGGTATTTTGCCTGCACCACAGTAATGGCGGGGCGCAGTGTGGGATGGATTTTGTCCCGTTCGGGCCAAAGGTCAGCAGTGATCTCGAGGCCCAGGGTCTCCCATAGGTAATCAAGCTCTTCGTCCATGGCGCCTCGATATCCGTGCAATGATGACGGTTCGATTGTGCCATCAGCCGTGAGTGCCGCATTGTTGTAATCTACCAGCGGTAGATGTGGGATGTTTTACGGGCTTTGGCGCCGTACGTGTCGCTGGTGCTTCACAGGTCCTTCACGTGTTGGCCGTATTTGACTGAATTTCAAAAAAGTCAAAATTAGGGCTTGCGTCACGGCGGGACTTCCCGTATATTTCTTTCTTGCGCAAAGGCACAGCCGAGCGCAGCGATGCAGTCATTGGGATGTCGTCTAATGGCAGGACAGCGGATTCTGGTTCCGTCAATGGGGGTTCGACTCCCTCCATCCCAGCCATTGCATTTGCTACATATGGCCCGTTCGTCTAGCGGTTTAGGACGCCGCCCTCTCAAGGCGGAGATCACCAGTT
>CABURV010000074.1 GCA_902494035.1 uncultured Collinsella sp. | reverse complement strand
TGCCCTCGCCGTCGACGGGCTCCACCGCAATATGCTTTGCGCTCAGGCGCTTACGGATAATGGGAAGATCGCACGCCTTTGCCTGGCGCATAAGCAGGTAGAGCACGTTGCCGTCGACCAAGCCCGCCGCGTCGCTCTCGCGGATTGCCGACCCAATTGCGCCCACCAGCTCGCCGACAGGCTCCATGCCCGGTACCACGCGCAGGAGCAAAAAACTCCCCATCTTGCTATCTGCCAGCGCCTGCTCCGCCGCGAGCTCTTGGCCAAAGGCCGCCTGCTTGAGCACGCAAGTGCCGTCAACGCAGCGTTTATCCTGCGCCACCGCCTCATAGTCAAAGGCACGGCCCAGCGCGCTTTCGACCAGCCCGCACAAGATGCGAAACAGGTTTTGATAATAGAGGGTCATTTGGTTTTCGGCCGCACTACGCACAAAGATCAACACGGCGGGTGCCCCGTCGCGCTCGATCGCGTATCCAAACATGGGAAACCCCGGCGTCAGCTCACGGTTCACCCACAGGTTCGAACGACCCCCGTCGCCCAAAAGAGGTGCAAGCTGCTCAAGCGTGAGCGAGCGTGCGGCATTTTCGGCAATCGCGGGACTTGCTGCCACCAGGCGTGCAAATGCCCCGCCCGAAACATGGTAGATCGCCACCGAATCGTTCTCGAGGATCTCGCCCAGAAGCTCGCAGCACTTGCGATAGATGTCGCGTGGGTTGAGTACGTCGAGCTCCTGCGTCACGGCAAAGATCTTGCCAAAGCTGTCGTGGCGACCCACAATCTGGCGCCTGTACGCGCGCTTGTCCTCGATCGCGTCGTGGTAAAGCTGTGTGAGGAACGTATTGCGATTACGCACGAGCTCGTTTTGATCGCGCTCCGCCCTAATGGCTTCGCTGTTGCGCAGCTGCACATAGCCGCACACGGCACCCACCACAAAGTACGCAATAAACGGCAGCCAGTTGGACGGCTCGTAAAAGAGACCCTGGAAGGTATAACCGTACTGAGTAAAGTAGCTCGCGGCCAAACCCACCGACGCCAGCAGCGCCGCAACCAGGCCAAAATCGAGCCCATACAGCGTGCCGATCAGTACCACGTACAGCAGGCGGTAGTCGAGCACGTTAAGCTGAGCAGACTGCGAAAACACCAGCTCCAGGCCCTCAAAGAGCACCCAGGCCAGCGCGGTCTCCAGGCATTTGATGGGCAGTGTCCGCCCGCGCATGCGGTCGATGGCGGCACGCAGCGGATGGCGCTTGCCCGCGAGGGTCTGCTCCCAGCGGGCGTGTATGGTCGAAAGATCGCGCAGCACGTCATAGCGCTGGAACCACCCGTAGCGCGTGCGGACGGTATCGCTCGGAGCAATGGAGACGACGGCGTCCCCGTCGTAGGTAATGTCGAGCCCCGGGAACAAGCCCTTGAGCGCCTCGCCCAGGTCTCCCACGGTGTGGGCAAAGCTATCCGGAACCTCGAGTTCCTCGAATGTGGCATCCCAGCTGTCGAAGATGCGACGCACCAGAACGGCCAGCTCCTCGGCGCAGAGGGCACCGAGCGGTGAGTCCGCCCCAGCCCTCATGACAGCAGAGCCTTGCGAGCACGCCTCGAACAGCGGGGTCAAAATCGGGTCTTCCAGCGTGGGCGAGGCGGTGTACAGATACGGCACGCGCAAGATCTTGGCCTGAATGCCGTCGCGGACCGCATAGTAGCGGCACAGGTCGTTGGCCGCACGGGCAATGATGCCCTTGCCGTTTTGCCCCGCAACGTCCACCGCACCGTCCGCTCCCATGGGACCAGTCACAAACAGCAGCTGAATCTGGCGACCCATGCAAGCTCGAAAGACGGAGCGCAGCAGCTCGATGTCGCCAACGGCCTCGGTATGCGGCGTGAGATAGGTAGAGAGGTAGACCACACGGTCGAATTCGTAAGCCTGGTCCAGGTGCTGCAGCAGCTCTTTCCAAGACGCATGGAGCGACGACCCGTCGCGGCGCGCCTCGTTGGCCGCCACGACCTGAACATGGTCACCGGGAAACGCCTTGGCACAAAAGTCGTCATCGACATACGCGGTATTGCCAACAACCAGCACTTCCACCGTGCGCTCCCCCTCCCCAAATTTAGCTTTTGCCATGGTAAACATACGTATTGTACGCTGTCAATGTAGGCCAAAGGCAACTTTAAAGCTGTTTTAAGAACTTTTTCAGACGGGAAGCGACTCGCGCCTGAGCCAGAGAGCCCTACACGTGCCGCTGCACGGCGGAGAAAGGCGAATCCACTACCCCTCAGGCATAATTCCTGAGCAAAATCAAGCAGAGCACACGGCTTTTTGCGCCACTTTAAGACGTAATCGAGATGTGGCGAGAGGCCAAATTCGGAAGTGCGGGGAAAACCAAAGGAATGCTGACCAGACCCCCGTTTTAGGCTTCCGCGACCTGCGGTTTTGATACAAAAAAACCGCGTTGTGCTCGAAGGTTTTCGATTTTTCCCCGCACTTCTGTAATTACATCTCTGGATCGAGGGCGCAGGCAATGGTGACGACATCCACGATAGCGCCCCCCTATGCCTGATACCAAAATCGTTCCATAGGGACCCGTTTCCCAATGGGATGATTCTTCACAAAGGGCATTAAGGCGCATGAGAACATGGTAGAGGCAAGCAAGCGCGCTTCCACGTTTTCGCCCATGGTGACCACGGTATAATCCAACGAGACAAGCAACGAACGGGAAAGGCAGCGCGGATGAACCTGGGCAGCGAGAGCGAGACCGTCGAGTTCAAGAAGTCCACTGGCGAGCATAAAGAAGCACTGCAAGCCATCAGCGCCATGCTGAACAAGCACGGCCGCGGCGAGCTCTACTTCGGCGTGAAGGACAACGGCGATGTCATCGGCCAGGATGTCAGCGACGCAACGCTGCGCCAGGTGACGTCGTGGGTGTCCGACAAGATCGAGCCCGCGGTGTTCCCGACGGTCGAGTGCCTCGACGCCGATGATGGGCTGCGATACATCAAAATTGCCTTCTCAGGTGCCGACGCCCCCTACTCCGCCGACGGACGCTACTTCACCCGCGTGGGGACTTCGAACAAAGCGCTGTCGGCCTCGGAGCTGAGCGCCATGGTCGTCAAGCGTGAGCGCGCCCGTAGCCCGTGGGACTCGCTGCCGTCCGGCAGGCCCGTCTCCGACGCCGACGAGCAGGCGGTGCGTGACTTCGTCGCGCGCGGCGGCAGGGCCGGACGCGTGGGCGGCGGGTTCGCCGGCGTGGAGGACACCTTGGCAAGGCTCGACCTCGTCGCGCCCGACGGCAGCCTAAGAAACGCCGCGGTGGAGCTGTTCTGCGAGGGATCCGACACCTACCCCAGGATGAAGCTGGGGCTTCTGGGCGGCAACACCAAGGCCAAGATCCTCGACCTGCGCCGCGAGTGCGGCACCATGCTCAAGCTGCTCGACTTCGCCGAGTACTTCGTGACGTCGAACATCAGGCGCGAGTTCGTCATCGGCGAGACGGGCATGTACCGCAAGGAGATCCCCGAGATCCCGGCCGAGGCCATCCGCGAGGCGGTTGCCAACGCGCTGTGCCACCGCGACTACACCACCGGCACCGCCGTCGAGGTCAACGTGTTCATGGACACCGTCCAGATCGTGAGCCCGGGCCTGTTCCCCGAGGGCGACTCGCCGCAAGAGCACCTAGACGGTACCGCGAGCGAGTTCGGCCTCCGAAACCCCGCGATCGCGCGCACCCTGTTCCGCGCCGGCGTCATCGAGCAGTACGGCACGGGCATACCGCGCATCAAGGAAGCCTGCGAGGCAGCCGGCGTGAGGTTCCGCTTCGAGCAGACCGTCAACAGCACCGTCGTCGTCTTCGAGCGTCCTGGGTTACAGAAAGCGGCCTTCAGGAGAACCGCGGCCGACAACCGACCGCTCCTCAGCGAGCGCGAACGAGCAGCGATGGCAATTGCCGCCGCTCAGGGGAAAATCACGACCTCCGACCTCGCGCGGGAGTCCAATGTCGGTAGGAAAACGGCCTCGAAGACTCTGAAAGACCTTGCCGGGCGAGGCCTGTTGGAATGGGTAGGGAAAAGCCCGAAAGACCCGCACCAGTTCTACAGGATGCCAAGCGAAGTTTGAGGCTGCAGGTCCTAGCCGGGAAACAGGCCCATTGCGTTTGCTGCCCTCCCCCTGCTGGGCACTACTGAGTAATCTACTGGGCACTGCTGAGTAATCTACTGAGTAGTGCCCAAGCGCGAGTTGGCAAGTCCGCCGAAGCCCAGAGAAACGGCTCCGAAGAATATACTGACCGCTACTGATCGCGGCATTCGGCAGGCCCGCCGAATGCCGCGGTCTCCCGAGACTAGCAGAGCCGCCCTTATTGTTAGCGCTGCCGAAGCAAGCCCTACTTCAGCAGCAACTTGAATTTTCGTGCGATGAGCCTCCCCGGAGCCAAGAGCCTTTTGCCCTAATCACAACACCGCAATTCAAGCACCGCAGAAAACTCCATTAGCGATGAACCAGCCACTTGAAGACGTGATCAAGGTGCGGCAAGGGGTCAAATTCGGAAGTGCGGGGAAAATCGAAGAAATGCTAACCAGGCCCCAGTTTTCGCTTCCGCGAACTGCGGTTTTGGTGCTAAAAATCGCGTTGTGCTCGAAGGTTCTCGATTTTCCCCGCACTTCCGTAATTACATCCTTGGATCGAGAGTGCAGGCAACAATGACGTCATCCGCGATAGCACCCAACAGTCACGGACGTACAAAAGGCCGTTGCCGGAAGCCTCCATACAACGACTCTTCTTTGCGCGCGCCACGCTCGCAATGCTCCATTAAATGTAACTAATTGATTTGCTATATACCATTCATAATGGCACATAGCAAATCAATTAGTTACATGTGGAGGCAGAACATGAGGGAGTACGTCGAGAAGCAGCTGCACACTAGAGTCGATTGCGAGCCCAACGACGCCTCGGAAATAACGACGCAAAACTCTTTCCGAAAGTGTAGGTGAGCGAAATGGCGACTCATGCATACGATGACCTTTATTCTTATCTAGCCGCATTCAAGAACAGCTCTCTTGCCGAAATAATTGCGTACCTAGAAGAACTGGGGCAAAGGAGGTTCGACGCCTTTATTAGGGGCCTTGCACCCCTTATCCCAATCGAAAAAATCGAAAATCAATCCCTGTTCAATTTTTCTGTTGACTCCACCCTTGAAGGAGGCAAATTCCCCTGCACTGACTATGCCTGTCGAGAGCAAAACATTTACCATTTGGCAAAGTTCTCAGCATTGTATGCAGATAAAACACTGATTCATTGCCCTATAGAATCGGCATTCGAAATGGGGCACGATGATTATGTCTCAGTCGATGAACTTGCATTCGGGATCTATTTGACCATGCGAGTCGAAGACATAGTCAAAGCTGGAATACTCGGATTTTCGAGCAATTACATTCCTCTTTGCAAAGATTGCCTAGCGCGACAAATCGAAAGAGAATCAAAAGCAAAAGGATTGATATCGAGTTATTGGGATGAACTCGTACGACAATTCTGTTCCTCTACCTCGTGCACTTTAAAACAAGCACCAGATGGGAATCTGTATGTAGCGATTGAGGGAATGGATGCATATGGGTCCCATGATGAGATGGATGTCGATTTCCTGGTAATCCCGTCTGAATACGAATCGCTCTATGCAAGCCAAGGCGAAACGCGATTGGATAGAGACATGCTGGAGAAAGGCGGCATCTTGACTATCCTACTGCCATTGTTGGACGATTGCTTTCAAGCCCTCGTCAATCCCTATTTTTCGAATAGCTCGTATTTAACCACTCGTCCAGCTCAGATTGAGTTCCTCGAGTCCGCAACTTCCACCCTTTATCCTCGAAAAGATCAGACCATACCCATTCGCCGGTTATCTTGCCCCCTCCCCATTGCTGAAAATGCAACGTTGCGTAGCATCCTTGATTGCCGCATTAGAAACGAAGAGTCGTTTCTTGTGTTTAGGGATACCTTGTCCAAAGGCCTGAGCGAAAGGCCCATCGACACCTCGACATTAGCTGACCTGAAGAACGACCTAATTGAGCCCGAGCTTCACAAGATATCTTTAGTGATGAAAAACGAGCGATCCCGATTAGTCACCTCCGCAGGCATTGAAGCCGCTATCGGAATTGCGAGCTTTACATTGGGGCAATACGGAATCGCATCACCTTCTGATGCCATGGCCTTCCTCGGGGCTGCCGGCATAGGGGCCGTTGCATCTCAATCCGCAGATTTCTTGCGAGAAGCCAAGGCAAAAGAGAACCCCATGTATTTCCTCTGGAAGCTCAATAGAAACAACCGTCTGTAACCTAAGGGGCAGAACACCGCAGTCGCCGAGCATATCTCGATCATTAAATAAAGGCAGCACTAGAAAGGATGCGAATCGTGAAGAACCGATTCCCTTTACGAATGCCTAATGCAGTAAAAATCACTGGTAGATCCGAGCAGTTTAACCAAGACGACAAGAGCGCGCTCAGATTGCTGTCTGCAGTAGCTAGCCAAGTATAGATACCATCCTGTTTCCAAATTCGGTCCTACGATAAACCCTTTCTTCTTTCTCAATTTCGTCGGGATCGTCGAAGATGAGCGTCGTATCTACTACGTCCCACTGCTGCCGATGGATATCCTCAATCAGCAATCCCAGTCCGGTTAATCGAAGAAGAACTTCTGCATCTCTGCCTCTGAGCGTCTGAAAAGTTTCCTTTTCTCGAAGCATTTCGTAGTCTCCAGGTAGAAATCTGTCCAAAGTCTCTGCAAACAAACGAAGATCGTCCCAGCTAATTTCTTTATCTAGGTAGGCCTCATAAATCTTTGCTAGTCGCCGCGCTTTGTCCTCCTCAATGTATCTTTCGAGCAGGATAAGCAGGTACTCAATATCGCGCTTCCTATTTGACTCTTCAAAGTATTGCTTGTACTTGTTCCATGAGCCATTTTCAAAAGAGTCGCGGTTGAACTCATCGAGGAAACACGCATACTTCTTCAGCAGATGCGCATTGTGGATATTGTTTCCGATTTTGTAGATGCTCACTAGGCTTGAGATGACGGGGATGTCCTTCAAGAACTCGTTTTGGAGAATTTCGTCCAGGCCAACCTCTGCGATATTCGAAATAAGTTCGAGAGAGTCGCTGCAAATAGTCGGCCTTGCGTCGTCTTGCAAGCGCGATAGACCGGCCTTAGTTGATTCCTCTGCGTTTGCCATAAGATTACCTTTCATAATAATTTGCCAGTTTTGGCATGCGTTTGCAGCGCCGCTTTTCTGAAAGTGGCTCCGATTTAAATGCCATCCCCCGAATAAGCGCTCAGGTTCGATTCAACAAGTGCATTGGTTGAAAAGAGCTTTAGACCCCCTTCGAGGTAAAAGTCGCTTGTGCAGAGCAACCAAATCATCTTGTCGAGCTTGTAGGCAGTGGCCTCGGGGTCCACGCCGCCCTTCCGCGCCGCGCGCGCGGCTTCGAAATAGCAACGAGCCACTTCGACCTCGCTGTCAGTGGTAGCGTAAAACTGAACAGTATTCAGTAGGCCGTTGACACAAACATCGACGAGCGGCTGCTGAACAAGCCCGAGGACCTGTTCAGGGCGATGCAGCTCGAGCTCATGGAGCTGCACCACGGTTCGCCCTCGACCG
>CABURV010000073.1 GCA_902494035.1 uncultured Collinsella sp. | reverse complement strand
GCCAACGGGGGCGGACGTCGCAACTAGGGCAGCGGTGCGCTCGCTACGTCCATCCCACACGCGTGGCGCAGCGAGCTCATCGCCTCTACCAGCACAAAGCCGGCGATAGCGACCGTAATTGCCACGCCGAACGGCGTGTCCACAAACCACAGCAGCCCCATGAGATACGACCCGGCATTAAAGGCAAAGTGCAGCAGGATCGTGTAGCGGAGCTTTCCGGTCGTCACGAGTACCCAACCAAAGATGAGGCCGGCGGCACCCGCGTAGCAACCCTGCACCCAATTCATGTGCATAAAACCGAAGACCGCCGCCTGCAGCACGATTGCCGCGGCGATACCCCACGTGTTTGGGGCCGCCCAGGGCACCATGGCACCGTCCTGCGCGCTCGCACGACGCCGGCGCTTCCAAAGTGGACGGCACTGCGGATTAAACGCTCGGAGCGAAAACTCAAAAATAATGCCGCGCACCAGCAGCTCTTCACAAAATGGGGCGCCGAGCACCGTAGTCAGGACGGCGAGATAGCTGGTGTCGCCCATGCCTGTTTCCTCGACAAGCTCGCTGTAGTCGGCCGCGGCATCGGGCAACAGCGACAGCGCGGCGTCGGTCACGTAGCCAACAACCACCTGCAGGACCAGGCCGATCACGATAACGCAGGCGATGCGTTTCCACGCCCCACGCGCTCCCCCGCCGAGCGGGTGCTCGCTTTGCCGGCGTGCCATAAACGAACGCGGCCACAGATAACGCCACCACAGCAGCGCCATCAAAAACGATGCTGTCTGCGCGACAGCCTGAAGCAATTGAATGTCGAGGTCATCGATCGAAAAACCCATGAACACCGATGCGACGCCAAGGGCGGAAAACAAAACGACGCTCAGGGCAATATCGGCAGCGACGACGCCAAAACAGGCAAGCGCCCAAATCATCGCATTGAGCATGCCAACCTCCTCAAAACCCGGCACTTGGGACAGTCATTGTTGATGAGAATCCGGCGCAGTGCCAAAAGCCCCGCTCGGCGAGATGTCGAACGGGAAGGTGCCGCAGCGATTGAACGCGGCGATAAACATGCGGATGGCGTTGGACGGCGTGGTGCCCACGAGCTGGGTTGCCGCCGCGAAGGCCGCCTTTTCCTCGGGCAAGACCTTCGCGACAACCGGGGTCATGTGTTCTGCCATGGCGCTTCCTTTTTGAAACGACGGTAGTGCGGATAGATGCGGGCCGCGCGGCTGGGCGACGGGCTGTGAAGGCAACCCGATTGGCCCGCATCTGGAGTTTGTTTCTACGGCGTTGGTATTACTTAGTATTCTTATGTAATACCACGCATATACAATACCACACCCGCCCCATGGGGACGGAGAAAAACGGATCATTTTGTTGCTGAGTAAATTTTTAGAGTGTGATGATGTCCGAGATATTGAGGGCCCAAGCGTCAGCGGCATCGTGCGTGGCAAGCAACAGCATGCGGCCGTCGAGCAAGTCGAGCACGACCTCGGCGCATGCGTCGCGCGCAGCGGTATCTAGACCGGCCAACCCCTACGGCTGGACCAAGTGGATGATCGAGCAGATGCTCACCGACCTCCACACCGCCGACCCCGAGTGGAACGTCGTGCTGCTCCGTTACTTCAACCCCATCGGCGCACACGAGAGCGGCCTCATCGGCGAGGACCCCAAGGGCATCCCCAACAACCTGCTTCCCTACGTTGCCCAGGTCGCCGTGGGCAAGCTCGAGGCCGTTCAGGTCTTTGGTGACGACTACGACACGCCCGACGGAACCGGCGTGCGCGACTACATCCACGTTGTGGACCTGGCATGCGGCCACGTCGCCGCGCTCAACTGGATGAACGGCCGCGAGGGCGTGGAGATCTTCAATCTGGGCACCGGTCAGGGCACCTCGGTGCTCGAGGTGGTCCAGGCCTTCTCCGAGGCATGCGGCCGCGACCTGCCCTACAAGATCTGCCCGCGCCGCGCCGGCGACGTTGCCGCCGTATACGGCGATGCCTCCAAGGCCGAGCGCATGATGGGCTGGAAGGCCAAGTTCAACATCAAGGACATGTGCCGCGACAGCTGGCGTTGGCAGTCCAACAACCCCGACGGCTTCGCCACCGTCAAATAGGGCTACGGAGCCTGCGGGCTCCTCAACAACGGCCCAAATCGGGGCGCGATCGAATGCGGTCGCGCCCTTTTTCTTAGTCCCGTACCGGCGGACGAGCGCATCCTCGCACGCCCCCGGGCGCACGGGCTCACATGGCGGCGCAAAGACCGATGCGCCGTGCAACAAGCGCCGGCGCCCCCCCCTCACGCAGATCCCACAGCCCGTTGCCAGCATGGTTCGCTATAGTTGATGCAGAACAATGCGCGCAGCCTGCCGAGCGGGCTGTCGATATCCCAGAAAGGTGCACGAGCCGTGGCTAACCCGTTTGCACAATTCCTCAAGGACCATCAGGTCGATATCAATCCGTGCATGGAGGCGTACTTCTGCGGCCGCACCGATCGCGCGGACCTCGACACCTTTCTCTACGCACCGCTGCGCGCGTTCTCGGCTAACGCGGGCAAGCGTCACAGGCCCTTGATCTGCATGCTTGCCTGCCAGGCCGTTGGCGGCACCTTTACCGACGCACTCGCCCCGGCGGCGGCCATCGAGCACTTCCAGAGCGCGGCGCTCATCCACGATGACATCGCCGACCACGGCGAGCTGCGGCGCGGCGAGCCGTGCATGCACCGCACCCAGGGCATCGGCATTGCCACCAACTGCGGAGACTTGGAGCTCACGACCGTCACCTCGATCATCTTGGCCGACGATTCCCTGAGTGCCGATCTTAAGGTACGGCTGCTTGGCGAGCTCACCGCCATGACCGAGCGGACCATCGAGGGCCAGGCGCTCGATTTGGGCTGGGTCCGCGATGACCGCTTCGATATCTCCGTTGAGGATTACCTGGCCATGGCCACGCTCAAGACCGCATATTACAGCGGAGCCACGCCCCTGGCCTGCGGCGCCATCGTGGGCGGAGGCTCCGAGGAGCAGGTCGAGGCCCTGCGCGGCTTTGGCATGAAGACCGGTCTGGCGTTCCAGATCCAAGACGACCTGCTCAACCTCATTGGCAAGGCCGAGGCCAACAACAAGGACTTCCGCAGCGACATCACCGAGGGCAAGCGCACCCTTGTTGCCGTGCACGCGCTGAGCGATGCACGCCGCCACGATGAGCTCGTAGACCTGCTGCATGCCGGCACCACCGACCCCGCAGAGCTCCAGCGGGCCGTCGACCTCTTTGAGGAAACCGGGTCCATCGAGTACGCGCGACGGTACGCGCTCGACCTCATTGCCGACGCCAAGCAGATCCTCGCCGGCATCGGGCTTGAGCCCGCGAGCCGCGAGCTCCTGTTGAACATGGCGGATTTCTTTGTGGAGCGCCTCAACTAGGCGGAGAGCAGCCAATCGTGCAAGCAAGCAACCTGAGCGCCCTTTGCCTCGAAGCTGTGCTCGACTCTGCACGCCACCACGCGGTTCTCCTTGTCGATGCCCAACGCATCGCCCACCGATGTCAAATGACGGGCCCAATTATCGCGATAAGTCCGGCCTGACTTAACTTCTATCATTTTCCTGCAGCCCTGTTTGGTAAAGTCCAGCAGATCGACCTCCACCTTTGAATCGTTTCGATAGAAGTACAGCTCGGGTCGCTCTCCACGGTTCAAATGGGCTTTGAGCGTCTCTGCCACCACCAAGTTTTCAACCACCGCACCCAAATGCTCGCTACTGTTGAGCAAGTCAACCGATGCGATACCCAGCAGATTGCACAGCAATCCTGTATCGCAAAAATACAATTTAGGTGATTTAACCAGGCGCTTTCCCTTGTTGGAGTAATACGGTGGCAACAGATACACCACGTAGCTCGCTTCCAACATAGACAGCCATGATTTAACCGTACGCACGTCTACGTCCACATCGCGCGCCATGCCCGCATAGTTAACCAGGTTTCCCGCATTAAGAGCGCACAGGCTCAAAAAACGCCTGAATGCCGCTAGGTTGCGCACATCCAAATACCCCGCGACATCACGCTCAATGTACGTATCGATATAGTTTGGGAAAAACAACTCGGCGGGCATCCCCGTAGCACGCATGCGCGGATAGCCGCCCAACACCATGAACTCGTCTACATCCCCATAAGGTTGCCCCGACAGCTCCACATATGATAGCGGCAGGAGCTTAAGCATACCGACGCGCCCCGCCAGCGACTGTCCAATGCCCTTTGCGAGCAAAAAATTCTGCGAACCCGATAGGACATATTGTCCGGCGCTCCCCCGTTCGTCTGAGACCGCCTGGATTACGCTGAACAAATCCGGCGTATATTGAGCCTCGTCGACAATTAGGCGCGAAGGCCTGTTGCGAATAAAACCGACCGGATCCTCAAGCGCCTCCTTGCGCAGCTGCGGATCCTCGAGGTTAACGTAACCGTAGTCCGGAAGCTCCATGCGGACCAGCGTGGACTTGCCACTTTGACGCGGACCGGTCACCGAAACAACCGGAAACCACGACAAGAGCTTCTCGAACTCAGATGCCAGCAACCTCGGTATCATAGTGCCCTCCAAAACCCGAAAACATGCATTAGCATTTCCCGAAATCATACATTAGAGATTACCACAAACGTGCATTAGGCTTTTTAGATGCGCTGTTTTGCCAGGCAGAGACAGCGAGAGACAAGAACCCGTCACTTCTCGCATGGCGCCTGTTACGTTTGCCGAAAACCACTTCACGCCGTTAGCCCCCCTCACCACTTTTGATATAGTTCGCTCATTCGAACGCCAAACGAGGCTTGGAGGCCACCATGGGCGACCTATTTGAATCCGTATTGAGCGCCGCGGTGCTCGCGCTCGTTGTGGGACCGCTCACGGCGTGGATCGTACGGCGCGGGGCAAAAGAGCGCAAGGCAGCACCCGACAGCCTCAACCGCTTTACCGTGCGTACCCCCAAGGCATTCCGCTTGATCCTGGCCGTATGCGCCGTTCTCTTTGAGCTCGTGATGCTCGCAGTATATGTATGGCAGGGCCTGTCCCTGGGTGCCTGGGACAGCGAGCTCATGTGGTTCGGACATGCCCTGGCGCTTGTGGGGCTGGGCATGTGGCTCTTTGCGAGCATGCCGCAGCTCGATGTCGATGGTGACTCCCTCACCATCCGCAATTTCCTAGGTCAGCGCAAAAGCACCGCGTTCTCCAAGCTTACGCATGCGGTCATGGACACGCAGATGATGCACATTGTCCTGTTCACCAACGAGGGTGCCTGGGCATCCGTGAGCCTGGAGGGAACCTGCTCGATCAATCTGCTCGCCCGCCTGGAGGAAGAGGGTATCGAGATACAGGACGGAGGTCGCCCAATCACCAAGCTGCGCCTCTGCTGGCAGGCCATCAAACCGCTCACCCTGGTCTTTTTGGGGATCGCAGGCATCACCGCGCTGGTCTTGGTATTCATGACCGTCTTTGCCGGCACGGACATGCATATGCTGTCCATCGTGCCGTTCCTGTTCGTTTTGATCGGCGTCCTGCTGCCGCTCATCATGGCCTGCATGCTCCTGCGCGGCATCCTGCGCATTGGCGCCCAGGAACGCGAGCTCGGATTCTCGTTTGCCGAGGACATGGCCGAGCGCGGCGCCACGGGTGCCTCACTGGAGGACCAGGATTGGTTCATCGAGATCAGCAACATGAATGTGGTCGCATTTCGCCGCGACTATCTCGGGCGCATTGGCGCACCAGAGCACAGCGAATACGGCGATCGTTGCACAGTCGCCACCAAGGGTGGGCGAAAGCTCCGCGTGTACGGCGCCGCGACCACGCTCGCGGACCTGCGCTCCTGGTTCGAAGATGGCCCCAGGGACAAAACCGCAGCCGAAGCCGCCGAAGATGCGCTTGAGACAATAGAGCAGCGCTAGGAAGAGCGCGGCCGCAAAAGGTGCCGTTGGCGCAAATGCCTACTGAGTTTTCAGCCGGGCCCAGCTTCGGAGCTGCTCCGCAAGCTGGGCCCGGCTTTTCGGCGATCAGCACGCATCGAGGCCCCTCAGTATGCCATCTCGTAGGTGCTGCATGCGCGGTGTGAGCGGATCGAGAGAGGCATCGGACGCCAGGCGCTGCGCCTCATCGCGCGATCCATGGAGCATTTCGTATTCTGCAAGGTAAAGCTGCCAATTCGTACGGGACTGATGCACGGAGGCAGTCGTCATGCGGCTGCGCATGCAGGGCGCATCGGAGGCATCGCGCTCGGCCGGGTGCGCGCCCGTCACCACGCCCTACACGTCCGTGGGCGTGGGCGCGTAGGTGTTGCAGCCCGTGGAAGGCTGCATCGGCGCAAGCATCACCCGGCCGGTGCCGCGGTACACATTCACCAGACCTTCGCCGCCCACCGCAGAGCCGATGAGGCTTTTACCGGATCGTTCAACGCTGAATTCCAAGCTCGAGCTCCACAGCAGCGCGTAGTTGCCATCCACTTTCAGCTCGTCGTTTTCCAAATCGATAAAAACGATCTCCTGTTCCGGGCAAGGCGACTCGAGCGCCACGACACCTGATCCGTCCAAGCGCAGGTTGAACAGGCCCTCGTTGCCCGCAACGGCAGACGTAAGATTGGAACGACGCTGCAGGGAGTCCTTGATATCGGCGTCACAAGCTAGGAATAGGCCGTCATTGAGTACCACGGAGTTACCCCAGGCCGCAAGATCGACAAGCAGCAGATGCTGCCAAGTAGGCTCGCACACGACCATACCGGATCCGCGATATTCCGGCTTGATCATTGAATCCTGGGAGACCGCGCCACGGAACATCTTCCCCACCAGATCGCCTGCACCTTTTACCCCCGTATCGGCCCGGACGTCCCCCACTGTCCATTGCATGGCACCGCTCTGCAGCGTTGCGCCAGGTCCTCCCGCTAGGTTAATGATGAGCTGGCGGCGGCGCACATCCATCTCGGCGGCAAACCACGCCGTCTGAGCAGTCCATGGCGTCGTGGACAGATCGCGCCGCCACTCGATAACTGAAAACTGACCACGTTCCGCCAACTTACGCACGTCATCATTGCTGTCAAAATTGCTCACTCGATAGCTCATGATGCCTCCTTGTACGAGCGGGCTATCCCGCGCCTTATATGAACAGCATCATATTCGAGGAGTGTTTCCCGCGGGCTTCCCGCCCCCATTACAGTCTGAAATAGGCCATCGATAAATTTCGATGGCGAGCATTCGGCGCATTGCCTACGATACGGGCAAGCCCCGAGGGGCCGCCGATCGGGCGCCTCCGGATGGCCGTCTGCCCCTGCCCCGTAGAGGGCCCGGGGGGGTGTTGCCACCGGGGGCGCTCGCCGCTCCGGACGACTGATAGGAAACTGCCGGGCGCAAGCGCCACGGCCAGGTAATGTGGGTGTCGCAGGGAGGGGTTCCGATCGGCCTACCGATTGGAGGATACCACCGTGGCACCACCCAGAATGCCGGAAGCCGTCATCGGGCTCGATGTCGGGAAATCGTCCCATTGGGCATGCGTCGCGACCCGGGACGGCGAGATACTGCTGAGCGCCCCCGTCGCGAACAGGGAGGGCGACCTGGACTCGCTGTTCGGCCGCTTCCCCGACGCGCTCGTGGTCGTTGACCAGTCGCGCAACATAGGCGCCCTCGCGCTCGCCCGCGCCAAGGCGGTCGGGATGTCGGCGGCGTACCTGCCGGGACTCGCGGCGCACGGGGCCGCCAGGCTTTTCGCCGGCGACGCCAAGACCGACGAG
>CABURV010000072.1 GCA_902494035.1 uncultured Collinsella sp. | reverse complement strand
TTCTACATGTCGCTCACGGCCTTCCTGGGCTCCTGCATCAAGCTCGCCTACGACAAGTGGGCCGCACACCGCGACGCCGCCGCCGGTCTTTCGGACGAGGAGAAGGCCGCCAAGGATGCTGCCTTCCAGGAGCAGGGCCTGGTCGTTGCCAGCGGTCTGCTGGGCGGCGAGTCCGTCGTCGGCGTTATCTTGGCGTTTGTCTCCGTGGGCTTAAGCCTGCTGGGCTAAGCTGAGCAGCTGCTCGACAGCAACCATATTGCCTACGGCTTGCCCGGTCGGTAGCTTTCGCGGCCACCGACCGGGCTTTTTGATATCGAAACAAAGAAAGGCCGGGCGCACTGCGTTTAACAGCGCGCCCGGCCTTATCGGTTTAGCTATCGAAGCGTTCCTGCTATGAACCGAAGTTCGTTGCAGAAACTACGCTCGAAACGCTACATCTGCTTGCGACGACGATCGCCCAGCGTCACGCCCGCGGCAACGAGCGTAATGCCACCGATGACGAACACCTCGCCTGCAAGTGCGGAGTCATCGCCAGTCTGGGCGAGTGCGGCCGACGCGGCCTTCTTCTTGGCGACAGGAGCCTTTGCAGCAGCCTGCGCAACCTGAGGCTTGGCCTGCGGCTCAGCCTTGGGATGATACTTGTCGTACTCGGCCTGCGCGGCAGCCAGGGCATCCTTGGCATCGCCAAGCTCGGCAAGCGCGGCGGCATAGGCGTCGTTGGCATCGGACAGCTTGGCATCGGCATCGCTCAGGGCAGCCTTGAGGCCAGCGGCGGCATCGACGGCGGCCTTATAGCGAGCGTAGGCAGCGTTCAGCTTGACCAGCTTCTCGTTGCCCGTCGTGCCCGCGGCAAGGGATGCCTTGTGGTCGACAGCCTCAAGATCGGCCTTGAGCGCCTCGTCGTTGGCAAGCTCGGCCTTGGCCTTGACGATCTCGAGGTTCGCATCGACGACTGCTTCGTTGGCGGCCTCGAGCTGCTTTTGGGCATCGGCGACACCGGCGACGGCAGCATCATAAGCTGCCTTGGCGTCGTCAACAGCCTTCTGGGCTGCGGCATAGCGCTGGAATGCCTTGTTCGCTGCGTCGAGCGCGGTCTGCGCGGTCGCGACCTTGCCCTGGGCGTTGGACAGAGCCTGCTGCTTGTTGGAGACTTCCTGTTGAGCATTTGCGAGAGCCGTTGCGACAGCGGTCTGCGCAGCCTGGGCGCGCTCCATCTCAGCTTGAGCGGCGTCGTCGGCCTTCTTGGCATCATCAACCGCGCTTCGCTTACTCGCAAGATCTGCCCTTGCGGCATCGCGCTTGGCGGTAAGGTCCTTGACCGAAGCAGTGGCGTTGTCATACGCCTCGTTGGCCTGGTCGGATTTTGCCTTGGCGGCATCGCGAGCGGTCTTCGCCTCGGCCTTGTAAGCAGCAGTCTTCTGCGCCTTCTTCTGGCATTCGGGGACCTTTGCGTTGGCGGCATCGAGCGCGGACTGGGCAGCGGCAGCCTCGCTCTTGGCGGCATCGAGCTTGGCCTGGGGCGTCTTGACGTCGATACCCTTGAGTTTGGCTTCGGCGGCGTCGTATGCCGTCTTCGCGGCGGCGGTGCCGGCTTTAGCCTTCTCGTACTCGCCCTTGGCAGTGTTCACGTCCGTGTCGGCCGCGGTATAGGCATCGCGAGCGCTTTCTTGCTTATCCAATGCGTTAGAATAAGCCGTTCCAGCAGTCCCGAAGTTCTTCTGTGCCTCTGCCAACTTATTCTGAAGCTGCTTCAGCTGCTCCTTCTGCTCCTGCGTGCCGCCTGCATTGTAGGCGGAATCGATGTAGTCGGTGACGAGCTTCTTGAACTCGGAGACAGTGAAGTCCTTCTGCCCCGTGCTCCCGCTATAGTCGAAAATGGTTACCTCGGAATCGGTGTTCTTACCACTACCGGTTGCGATGCCGATAGCCTTCGCGCCGGCATCGATGATGTTGAGATAGTGTCCGCACTCATGGTAGATGCTGTTGTAGTGCTGGTAGATATAGTAGGAATCATATCGGTGGCTGCCGAGTTCGTCGCCATACTGCTCGACGTACTTATCGAATGCCTCTTTCTCCTGGGTGTAGAGACCGGTATATGGCCAGCCGAGGGTATCCTCGGTCTCGCCTCCGGTGTATGCTCCACCGCCGCCTGCAAGGTTCTCACCTTGATCGAAATAGCAGTTCGAGTGTCCCCAGATGTTCGATGAATATGATGCATTAAGGGCGGCTGCCGCAGTCATGCGGAGGCTGACGCTGAGCTCCGACTGACCGTTCGCCTTGCGGAGGTTGTTCTGGGTATCGAGGTAAGTCAGGGCGTTGCGCATCTGCTCCAAGGAAAGCGGATTGGTGTCGCGAGACATGTCCTGATCGACGTACTTGTCATACCAGTCCTGTTTATCCGTCGTCCCCATGAGCATCGATACGGCAGTGCTTGCATTCGACTTCTGCGTGGCTGTGAACTGGCTGCCGCCAATGATGTAGTTCATGAAGCCGAACATACCCTGGCTGATGACATTCTGGTCTACGGTCATGTTCGACTTGAGGTCGGCAATCTGCTGGTTAAGCTTCTCGACCTCGGCGTTCGCGGCATCGTATGCCTTCTTGGCGGCATCGGATTCAGCGCATGCCGTCTCCCACTCGCTGTGCTTCTGCTGACGGATCCCGACGAGTCGGTCGTACTCGGCCTTCTTGTCGCCCTCGGTCTGCTGCGCTTGCTCGTATGCAGTCTTAGCGGTGGTGTACTTGCCGGTCGCATCGCTGAGCTTCGCGTTCGCCTCGTCGTATGCAGCCTGCGCGGTCGTGACGGCGGTGTTCGCGGCGTTGACGCGCTCCTGAGCGGCGGGGACGGCGGCCTGTGCGGCCTGGAGGTTCGCCTGGGCGGTTGCGTCGACAGCAGTCGCGGCGTCAAGGGCGCTCTGCGCGGTTGCAAGCTCGTTGGCGGCGGTGTTCTTAGCAGCCTCGAGCGCATCCAGATCGACACCCGTGCCAGAAGTAGCGGCATCGAGCGCGGCCTGCGCCTGATCCAGCTTCTGCTGGGCGTTGTCACGTGCGGTGGTTGCAGTAGCGAGGGCAGCGGCGGTCTGCTGCTTCTTTGCCTGAGCGGACGTCAGAGCAGACTCGGCATCCCTCTTTGCCTGCTGGGCATTGGAGACAGCCGTCTTAGCGGCATCGAGCTCACCCTCGGCAGTCTTCACATCGGCGTTCGCTGCATCGAATTTTGCCTGCGCGTCCTCGACGGCCTTCTTGGCGGCCTCGTATTTATCCATGCCCATGGCCTCGAGCTTGGCCTGGGCATCATCGAGGGCCTTCTTGGCCTCGCCCTGCTTGGCCTTGGCGTTCTCAAGCGCCCGAGTCTTGTCCGCAACGCTCTTATTGGCCTGATCGAGCCGGTCGTTCAGGTCACCCAGCTTCTTCTGCTGCTGCTCGGCCTTGTCGACGGCCGCCTTAAGCTCGTCGATCTTCTCCTGAAGCGCGGCGACTTCTGCCGCGTTCTGCTCGGTCGCGTTATCGGTTAGGGCCTTTGTAGCATGGTCTCTGTGCTGCTGGGCCTGCTGCTGAGATTGAGCCGCGGCATCAACCTTCTTCTGGGCGGCATCGTAGGCCGCCTGAGCGTCCTTGAGCTGCTTTGCCGACTCCTCCGCCAGCTGGGCAGCCGTCTTTGCGACCGCTTGGTTACCGGCGGCAACGGTGTTCTCTACAGAACTACCCCCCCCCTGAACAGAATCGCCGTTATCGGTTGACGGTGCGGCGATTGCCGCCAGCGGCGACATGAGCGGCTGAGCGATGAGGCCCGCCGTCAAAACGGTTGCGACGGCACGGTTAGCAACGCCCTTGACGTTGACGGCCTTGGCCCGAGGCTCAAAGTGTTGTGGACTGTAGTTTGCCATGGCTTTCTCCCTTTGACACGGATGTATCCATACGCATCAAAATGTAGCAGCTGATTTTTGAATTCTGTTGCGCAACATTGGTCACCGGCGAAGTTTTTGAAACCAACACCTCATGACATCATAATTTCGACACATATGAGGGCGTTCGTAAATCATATTTTCATGAGGCAACGTCCAGTTTGCCATGTACGCTTGTTCTTACGTCATCCGCCCTGCCAGCCGGCATCCAACTATCACCCCGCCCGCCACGGTGTAGAGTAAGGGCGACGGGCGGGATATGCGGCCCGTGCCAGAATGAGGTAAACATGGAACTCGACAAGCAACAGATCAAGCGACTGCGTGAGCGCCATCATCGGCGCCATGGCATCCGCCCCGCCCATAGCGAGGCCATGGAGAACGCAAGCCGCTTTCTAAAGCAGGCATTCAACATTCGCGAGGGTCGCGCGCCCTACCACGTGATCCGCAAGCGCTTTGTAAACGGGGCGCGGCTGACCGGCTCTCACCTGTGCATCCTCATCATCGCCATGCTCATCGCGAGTATCGGCCTCGATATCGACTCGGACATCGCCATCGTGGGAGCCATGCTCATCTGCCCGCTCATGGGCTCGGTCCTTGCCATGGCATACGGCATTGCTACGCTCGACCGCGAGATTACCGTCGAGGCCATTGCCGGCCTCGCGCTGCAGATGGTCCTTTGCCTGATCACGTCCACACTGTATTTTAAGCTCTCGCCCCTTGGCACCACCACGGCCGCCATCATCGACAACTCGACGCCCACCGTATGGGACCTTGCCGTCGCACTCGCGGGCGGCTTTGCGGGCGGGCTGGGCAACTCGCGCGATCAGGAGCCTTCGACGCTCATTGCTGGCGTAGCCGTGGCGACCGCGCTCATGCCGCCCCTATGCGCAGCGGGTTACGGCATTGCCATCGCGAGCGGGTCGCTGTTTCTCTCGGCGCTTTATGAGTTTGGCATCAACGTGGTCTTTATCGCACTGGCTACCGAAGCCGTGCTGCTTCTTTTGCGCGTGCCGCTCAAGCGCGACCTGAACGGCGACGGTATTGTGACTGCCAAAGAAAACGCCGAGGTCGACGAGCTATCGCGCAAGGTGCGCCGCCGCATCATTGTGGGCACGGTAGTCTTTGCCATCCCCTGCATCGTTATGACCGCGGGGTCCATTGGCTCGGCGCAGGCCGGCGTGCAGGACGGCTACGGCGTCACCGAAACTACGCGCGAGCTCGCCGCGGTGCTTCCGGGCTTTAAGGATTACACCGTCGCCGTCGAGACCTCGGCTACCGAGGGCGACAAGGAGGGTATCGTCGAGCGCGAGATTGTCGCCCGCGTGACGACAAGCGAGGCGCTTGGGGCACACGACCGTCATGTCGCCCGCAAGCTCATCGACCTCAATGTGCCCGAGCTCGATCGCGTGGAGTTCGATGTGAAGTGATGCCGACGCGGGATGAATGCCCGCACGGATGCAAGCTACGACGAGGCGCAGACGTGCTACGGACACGAACAAAGAGCGGGGTGCAGTTCATACCCGCGCCCCGCTCGCTGTTTTATTGCCGTGAATCAACTGTCCGAATCGATATCGCCAAACTCCACTGTAAACGCCGGACCGGTACTCACCAGATAAAAACGGATCACCCTGGTATCTCTAAATAGGTAGAGCAAGCCCTGATCGCGGCGGCGCGAAATATACGCCACGTGGACCGTACCGAATATTTCACCGTTTTCATTCTTTAATACCAGGATGTTGGGATCATCCGTACGCTTAAACTGCCCGTCAACGCTGCTTCCGTCTTTGTTGACCAGTTGCCATCGACAGCCATCCTCTTCATGAAAGGCCAGGGTTTCCAAACCTACTTTGTCATCCCGATAGTAACCATCAATGGCGAAGCCTTCGGAAGCGCATTCCTGCATATAGGACGTTTCTCGGCTTATAGCAAACAGCCCTGTAGCGCCCAGGAGCACAGCCAGGCAGACCACTGCAAGGGTCATCGAAATAGCACGGCGACCCATGTTAGCCCAACCGATAGTTGTTGAACGGAGCGCGAAACATACTTGGCACCTCCGATATCAGAGCAAGCGTCACCCGCAGCCCAGCGGCAGTCATATGTTTGCAACATCAAACCATATGACTGCCACTCGCGGGGAGAGCATCGGCGAACGGCGTGTTTTCGCACTCCATCGGTCAAAAGTAGGCGCGCGCTACAATTCGTACTTGTACACGCGGTAGATGTACTTTTCGGCTTCCATCTCGTAGGTGGCGATGGGCAGTCCATAGCGATCGTACTCGGCAAAGGTCTTGGCCATGCCCGATGCCACGAGCGTGCTATTCGAACCGCCGACGCGCTGCGCACTGCTCACATAACCCGAGAACGGCACTGCGATCTGGTCCACAAGCTCGTAGGTGCGCGCGGCCTCGTCCACCGTAAAGATGCGCCCAAACGAATGCGTTCCCTTGCTGTAGTCGGTCACCACCGCGGCACCCAGCTGGCCCCAGTCGAACTTGGGATAGCTCTCGGCCGCACCAAAGTTGTTGTCGTATAGCAGCACCTGGTAACGACCAGTCGCTGCCGTGTCAGAACTCGGCAGATACGTCACGCTGTGCTGGCCTGCATTGAGCGAGAAATCGCCCTGGGCCTGCAATAACTTGTCTTCAAAGCCCGAGCCAGCCCATTGCCACTCCTTTCTATTTCTGGGTCCATCTTCTCACTGCTGGCGGCCGAAAATGATCCGTTTTCCTCCGACCCCGAGGGATCGTTCTTAGTACTTGAAGAAGCCCTCGCCCGAGCTTTCGCCCAGCTTGCCTTCGTCGAGCATTTTCTTGAGGACGGAGGCCATGGCCTTAAAGTTGTAGGGCATCATCATCTTCTTGAGCAGCGGGCTCACCAGGCCCGGCACCTTCTGATACTGCATGACGATGTTGTAGGCCGTCTGGATACCCACCGTGTCGAATACGCGGAACGGGCCCTTGGGAGCGCCGGTGCCACGCGTCCACGCGAGGTCGATGCTCTTGGGATCGCTCACGCCCGAGACGTACAGATCAAGGCCCGAAAGCAGCCACGGTACCAACATGGAGTTGAGCAGATAACCGTTCTTTTCCTTGTTGACGGGCAACGCCAGCATACGGATGTCGTTGGCAAAGTCGACGAGTTCATCGAAGTAGCGCTTGTCGGTCTGGTCCTGTGCCATGACCTCGGTCATGTTGTTCTTCCAGATAGAGTTGGCAAAGTGCAGCGACAGGTACTTCTCGGGGCGGCCAGTGTACTTGGCAAAGGTACTCGGCAGTAACGTGGAGGAGTTGGTCACGACGACGGTCTTTTGCGGAAGGACCGGGGCGAGTTTCTTGTAGAAGTCAATCTTTGCCTGGGTATCCTCAGCCATAGACTCGATGACCAAATCGGCGTCGGCCACTGCCTTGGCAAGATCGAGCTCCAGCTTGAGTGTGGAGTAGGCGCGCTCAACGGCGGCGAGTGCCGCCTCTTTGTCGAAGGGCTTGCCGCTATCGGCGATACCGGAGCACCACTCGCCCGTGCCGTCCGCCATACCCTCGATTGCCGCGATGTACTCCTCGCGCACATGATCGATCTTGGGCTGGGTGCGGCCGATGCTGCCCTCGCTGCGCAGCCAAATCGTTACATCAAAGCCGCAGTAGGCAGCCTGAAAGGCAATCTGGCTTCCCAGCACGCCACCGCCGGCGACGCAAACGGTCTTGTAGCTCATGGGACGGTCCTCTCTTACGTAATTCCATAGATGTGTATTTATTCAACCGTAAGGAGGCCGCGAGCCGGGGGTGGGTTCTATAAACGGACGGTATTTCGCGGCGAACGGCTACATTTGTTCATTAACTCTCGATTTTGAGGCCATTTTTTGGCGCTGCTGAACCGCTGTTTTCGGAAGTGCGGGGAAAAATCGGGTTTCGCCGATCAGATCGGCTTTTTTGACAACAAAACCGACGCTCCTATAAGTTGTCAAGAGGCAGTTTGCGGGAGCGTTCTCTCCAATTCGCACAGGAGCTCGTAATACCTCCTCTCCAGTTTCGTCGACCGCCGTTTCCCCCGTTCC
>CABURV010000071.1 GCA_902494035.1 uncultured Collinsella sp. | reverse complement strand
GTGCACGAGGAGGGCTACGACGCCGTCTTCCTGATGGGCGTCGGCGGCACCTGGGACGAGTTCATGCAGCTCGAGTACCTCATGAACAAGTTCGGCGACCGCGACCTCGAGGTCTACCTGATCCACGCCGCCGAGTGGAACGTCATGGGCCACAAGCGCATGACCGACAGGTCCGTCGTGCTGACCGCCTCCGAGTCCGGCACCACCCCCGAGGTGCTCGAGGCCGTCGGCAAGATGAGGGAGATGGGCGTGCGCGTCTTCGCCATGACCAACCCCGAGGGCAAGATCGGGCAGGCCGTGGGCGCCGAGAACTGCGTCATGATGGCCTCCGACCACGGCGCCGGCGGCTGCGAGAAGGGCTACTACCTCGCCGACTGCTTCGGCCTGCGCCTGCTCAACCGCCGCGGCTGCTTCCCCAAGTTCGACCTGTTCATCGAGCAGACGAAGGACGTCTGGAAGGACATGCTCGACATCCGCAAGCGCTTCGAGCCGCGCGCCGAGGAGCTCGCCAGGAAGTACGCGCTGGCCGACTACACCATGTTCATCGGCTCGGGCGCGCTGTGGGGCGAGACCATCCTGTACTCCATGTGCCTGCTCGAGGAGATGCAGTGGAAGCGCATCCGCCACATCACCTCGCACGACTTCTTCCACGGCACGCTCGAGCTGCTCGAGCCCGGCGTCCCGGTGTTCCTGTTCATGGGCGAGGACGAGTGCCGCGCCCTCGACGAGCGCGTCCGCGCCTTCCTCACCAGCGGCGTGACCGGCGACGAGGACTACGTCATCATCGACACCGCCGAGTACGCGATCCCGGGCCTGGACGACGACTTCCGCGTCATCGTGTCCCCCTGGATCCTGTCCGTGCTGACCACCGACCGCCTCTCGCGCAACTACGAGCTGGTCACCAAGCACAACCTCAAGTACCGCCGCTACTACCACCAGTTCGACTACTAAGAGCTGGTCACGGGTCCGATATCTTGGCTGGTTGATATCTCGACCCTGCACAAGGGCGTCCGCAATCGCGCGGGCGCCCTTTTTGCGTTGTGACAAGAGACTGCTGCTAACCGCTTGCCCTATGTTTCCAAATGAATACGGTGTGAGCCGAGGAGGACGATTCTCCCCGCAAACACTCTAGTATGCTAAAGTACCCAGAAGACCGGCGGAGCTATGCCGGTCTTCTGCTCTATATGAAACACAGCATGAGGAGGCTCACCAGATGACGGCCACACCGTGGGGATTCCGGGACATATTGCCCGAGGAGGCTCAGGCGCGCGAGGAGATTGCGCTGACGGTGAAGGGCTGCTTTAGGGAGCATCATTACCTGCCGGTCGAAACGCCGCTGCTCGAGGACAAGGGTTCGCTCGAGGAGGGCGGCCGCATTGCGGACACGCCGTTTAAGCTCTTTGACGATGATGGCCGCCTGCTGGTGGTCCGTCCCGACAACACATTGCCGATCGTGCGTCTGGTTTCGACCCGCATGCGCGCGGCCGACCTGCCCCTGCGCCTTCGCTACGAGGCGCCGGTGGTTCGTGAGTGCCAGCGCAATGCCGGCGGCTCGCGCCAGTTTACACAGCTGGGCTTTGAGCTTATCGGTGCGGGCGATACTGCGGGCGATGTCGAGATTGTCTCGCTCGTGGCCGAGGCGGTGCGCAAGCTGGCACTGCCCGATGCACGCATTATCGCAGGTAGCGTGCGTCCGTTTAAGGAGTTGCTCGCGGCGTGCGAGGATCGCGAACTGGCCGCCGAGGCCCTGCGCTGCGTGCACGCCAACGACTTTGTGGGCCTCGATGCCCGCGTGGCGGCAAGCGTCGAGTCCGATGCCGTCAAGGCCGCCATTTGCGAGCTGCCGCGTCTGCACGGCGGTGCCGAGGTGCTCGACCGCGTGGACACGCTGCTGGAGGCCGCCGGTATCGTCGCGCCGCTGACGCGCGAGCTGCGTGCCCTGGTCGAGGGCCTGGCACCCGAGGACGCCCAGGTGCTGTCATTCGACTTCTCCATCATGAACTCTTTCGATTACTACACGGGCCTGGTCTTTAAGGCCTATGCCGGCGGCCTGCCCGATCCGGTGGGCTCGGGCGGTCGCTACGACTCCATCTTTACCGGCGCATTTGGCGACGGTATCGAGGTGCCGGCGGCGGGCTTCGCCTTTTCGCTCGAGCGCCTGGAGGCCGCGCGCACCTCGGCCGAGGATGCCGCTTCCGATGGCGATCACGCCGCGGGCCGTGGCGCCGAGGGTCCGCTGCGCATTGCCGTGCCCAAGGGCTCGCTTAAGGCCGACACGCTCGACGTGCTCGAGGCCGCGGGCTTGGATGTCTCGGAGCTGCGCGATCCCGGCCGTCACCTGATCGTGCGCGGTCGCGACGCACGTGCCGGCGAGGGTGCGGTCGGCGATATCGAGTTTGTCATCGTGCGCCCCAGCGACGCGCCCGCCTTTGTGGGCTGCGGCGGCGCCGACTGCGGCATCTGCGGCTGGGACTCGCTTATCGAGGCCGACCTCAACCTGCTGCAGCTGGTCGATCTGGGCTACGGCCTGTGCACTTTCATTGAGGCGGAGCCCGCATGGCGCGCCGGTCAGGCCGAGCGCAACTATGCCCGTCGCGGGTCGCTTCGCGTGGCCACCAAATACCCGCGCATCGCGAGTGCCTGGTATGCCGAGCGCGGCGTGAATGCCGATATCGTCTCGCTGCACGGCAATATCGAGCTGGGCCCCATCGTCGGTATGACCGACCGTATCGTGGACATTACCGCCACGGGCGCCACGCTGCGCGACAACGACCTCGTTATTACTGGTCGCATCATGGACTGCACGGCCCGCTTCTTCGTCAATCCGGGTGCCGCGCGCCTGGATCCGCGCGTGCGCAACTTGGCCGATCGTCTGGCTGCTGCCGTGAAGGACAAGCATTTTGAGCCCGTCGCGGGCTCGGCACAATAGCGCGAGCACGCACGGGCGCCCCCATATCCGGGCTGCGGACCGATTGGTGTCGCTGCCCGGCATCTCGTTTTTCAAACGCAACCTCAACCGATAGGGGATACCGATATGAAGACCATCGAGCTTGCTCCCGGTGAGCGCCTCGTTACCAACCAGCTCAACCGAAAGGGCGTGCTGCCGCAAAACATCGTCGACGCCGCCCGCGATATCGTGGCCAACGTGCGCGCTAACGGCGATGCCGCGGTGCGCGACTATTGCCGACGCTTTGACGGCGTTGAGCTGCAGAGCTTCCGTCTGCCGCAGGAGCAGATCGACGCTGCGCTCGAAGGCCTCGACCCGGCCTTTGTCGCCGCGCTCGAGAAGGCCGCGCATCAGATTCGCGAGTTCCACCAGCGCGAGGTCGAGCAGAGCTGGTTTACCACGCGCGCGGACGGCACGATGCTCGGCGTTAAGGTGACCCCGCTTGCTGCGGCTGGCATCTACGTGCCGGGCGGTCGTGCGCAGTACCCTTCCACCGTGCTTATGAACGCCATTCCCGCCAAGGTGGCCGGTGTTAAGCGCGTGGTTATGGTGACCCCGCCGCAAAAGGATGGCCTGATCAGCCCGTATACGCTCGCCGCGGCAAAGCTCGGCGGCGTGGACGAAATCTATATGGTGGGCGGCGCTCAGGCCGTGGCCGCGCTGGCGTACGGCACCGAGACCATTCCGCGCGTCGACAAGATCACCGGTCCGGGCAACGCCTTTGTTGCCGCCGCCAAGCAGATTGTCTCGGGCGATGTGGGAATCGATATGGTTGCCGGTCCCTCCGAGGTCTGCGTGCTGGCCGACGCCACGGCCAAGCCCATGGTGGTCGCGGCCGACCTGATGGCCCAGGCCGAGCATGATCCGCTGGCAGCCTGCTATCTGGTGACCTGCGACGAGCAGTTTGCGCGCGAGGTCGAGGCGGGTATCGACATCCTGGTGGCGCAGTCACCGCGTGCCGAGATTACGTGTGCCTCGCTCGATAACGAGGGCACCATCGTGGTCGCCGCTGATATGGCTGCCGCCGTCGAGGCCGTAAACACCGTGGCGCCCGAGCACCTGGAACTGCACTGCAAGGACGCGATGGGCCTGCTCGGTGGTATCCGCAACGCCGGCGCCATCTTTGTGGGCGCCTGGAGCTCCGAGCCGCTCGGCGATTATGTTGCCGGCCCCAACCACACGCTGCCGACCGGCGGCACGGCCATGTTCTCAAACCCGCTTTCGGTCGAGGAGTTCGTCAAGCGCTCGAGTGTCATTTGCTATACGCCCGAGGGCCTGCTCTCCGACGCTCCCGCTACGCAGCGCCTAGCCGAGGCCGAGGGTCTTTGGGCGCACGCGCTTTCCGCCGCTCTGCGTCGCCGCGTGTTGGAACAGGGCGAGAATGCCGTGGGTGCCGAGTCTCTGGCCGCGGCCGACCTGACCAAGGTCGCCTGGCCGGGCGACGCCGTGACGACGGTTGCCGAGGGTGTGGACCTGGCGGCTGCGGGCGGTGCCGCTGGCGCGACCGGTGAGGAGGCCTAGAATGGCCGAGCTTGCGCCCCGCATGAAGGAGCTCGTCCAGCCCTACTTGGCCGGTATTGAGCCCTACGATCCCAACTTTACGCCTACGCGCATCAACCTTTCGGCCAACGAGAACACCTATCCCGCGCCGACCGGCGTGCGCGAGGCGGTCGGCGCGGCCCTGGTTGCCACGCCGCTCAACCGCTATCCCGATCCCATGTCCAACGACCTGCGCGACGAGCTTGCTGCCTGGCATGGCGTGACGCGCGAGAACATCTGCGTGGGAAACGGCGGCGACGAGCTGCTCTATAACTATCTGCTGGCGTTTGGCGGCGCGGGGAGGACCCTGCTCAACTGCCCGCCGTGCTTTAGCGAGTATGCGTTCTTTGCATCGCTCTGTCAGACCGAGGTGCGTGACGTGTGGCGCGACCCGGCGAGCTTTGAGCTCGACCAGGCAGCCGTGCTTGCGGCGGCGCCCGAGTGCAGCCTGGCGATCGTGACCTCGCCCAACAATCCCACGGGCGACGTGGCGCCGCTCGACTTTGTCGCGGCCCTGTGCGATGCGTGTCCCGGCATGGTCATGGTCGACGAGGCCTACGTTGAGTTTGCCGACGATTCGTTTGGCGCGGCCACCACGGCGCAAGGCCTTATCGCCGAGCATTCCAACCTGGTGATTCTGCATACGCTGTCCAAGGCGTTTGGCGCCGCCGGCGCACGCTTGGGTTACGTGATCGCGGCGCCCGAGGTTATCGAGGTGTTCGCGGCGATTCGCCAGATCTATTCGGTCAACGTGCTGAGCCAGGCCGCCGCGCTTGCCTGCGTGCGTGCCCGTGATGCCTATGCGCCCGTGGTGGCGCAGGTCGCATCCGAGCGCGAGCGCGAGCTGTGCGCCCTGCGCGCGATGGCTGCCGAGGGCCTGCCCGTGGAGGCGTGGCCGAGCGCAGCGAACTTTGTGCTCGTGCGCACGCCGCATGCCACGCGCGTGCGCGAGCGTCTGCGTGATGAGTATTCGATTTTGGTGCGCGATTTTAGCTACGCGCCGGGGCTCGCGGACTGCCTACGCATTACCGTGGGTACGCCGCGGGAAAACGACGAGGTGCTGGCTGCGTTTGCCGCGCTGGTGAAGGAGGGGATGTAGATGGGCCGTTATGCCGAGGTGACCCGCAAGACGGGCGAGACCGACATTGTCGTAAAGCTCGACCTGGACGGATCTGGCGTGTGCGATATCTCGACCGGCGTGCCGTTTTTCGACCACATGCTCAACGCCTTTGGACGCCATGGCCTGTTCGATCTGACGGTGCATGCGGTAGGCGACGTCGAGGTCGATGCGCATCACACCGTCGAGGATACAGGCATTGTGCTGGGCGAGGCGTTTTGTCAGACGCTGGGCGACAAGGCGGGCATTACGCGCTTTGCCGACGCGGCGATCGCCATGGACGAGACGCTCGTGATGGCCGCCGTTGACATCTCGGGTCGCGGGCAGGCCTACTGCGAGCTGCCCGTGCCGACTGAGCGCGTGGGCAGCTTCGATACCGAGCTGGCCGTCGAGTTCTTCTACGCCTTTGCGCGCGATGCCAAGCTCACGCTGCACGTGCGCGAGCTGGCGGGCGGCAATTCGCACCACATTATCGAGGCCGCCTTTAAGGCTGTGGGCCGCACGATGCGCCGCGCCTGCGAGCTCGATCCCCGCGTGCAGGGCATCCCCAGCACCAAGGGCTCACTGTAACCTGCCAAAAAGGGACAGGTTTATTTTGGCAGGTTTTATCTGCGGAAATGCTGTCTCATGTGGTGGGTGAACGTTTAACCGACCAAAATAAACCTGTCCCTTTTTGGCAGGTTTTGAATGGGGAAAGGGAGGGTCGCGTGGGCGAACCGAAGATTGTGGTGGTCGACTACCACAAGGGCAACTTGTCGAGCGTCGTGCGCGGGCTTGCGCGCGCCGGTGCCGCCGCCTGCCCATCGGACGATCCGGAGCAGATCCGCAACGCCGACGGCCTAGTCATCCCGGGTGTGGGTGCGTTCTACGACGCGATTGCCTTTATGCGCGAGAGCGGCGAGGCGGACGCGGTGCTCGACGCCGTTGCCGCCGGAACTCCGCTGCTCGGCATCTGCCTGGGCCTTCAGCTGTTTTTTGAGCGTGGCGACGAGGGCGTGCCGGCGGACGAGGGTGCGGACGTGGACGACGATGCCTCCGAGCGGGTCGGTGGCCCCTGGGTCGATGGCCTGGGCATCATGCGCGGCTCGTGTACGCGCCTTGAGTCGAGCCGCCTGAAGGTGCCGCACGTGGGGTGGGACCAGGTGCACATGACGCCTGCCGGTGCGGCCGATCCGCTGCTCGCCGGTTTTGCCGAGGGCGCCAATATGTACTTCACCCACAGCTATGCGGTGGCCGACGATGCCGATGCCGCCGATGTTCTGGCACGCACGCACTACACGCGGAGCTTCCCGTGCATCGTGCGCCACGGCAACGTGTGGGGCTGCCAGTTCCATCCCGAGAAATCCTCTGCGCTGGGTCAGCGCATTCTTAAGAACTTCGTGAGCATCGTCGAGGGGGCCGGCCGATGATTCTGTTTCCCGCAATCGATTTGATCGGCGGCAAGGTCGTGCGCCTGGAGCGCGGCGACCGGAGCCGCTGCAAGGTATATTCTGACGACCCCGTGGCCGTTGCCCGCTCCTTTGCCGAGCAGGGCGCGAGCTGGGTGCACGTCGTCGACCTGTCCGCTGCCTTTGGCGAGGACGAGGACACATGCGCTGCCAACTCGGCAGCGATTAAGGCCATCTGCAGCGTCGACGGTCTGTCCGTGGACGTGGGCGGCGGCGTCCGCTCGCTCGCGCGGATCGACGAGCTGGCCGGCTACGGCGCGCGTCGCATCGCACTCGGAACGGTGCTCGTGACCGAGCCGGGATTTGCCGAGGTGGTGGCTCGCGGCTTTGGCGAGCTGTTGGTGGCAGACATCGCCGCGCGCGACGGTCAGGTCAAGGTGAACGGCTGGCGTGACGGCGCGGGCGTGGCACTCGACGACGCCGTGGCGCAGCTCACTGAGCTGGGCTTTAAGCATCTGGTGTATACCGACATCGCGCGCGATGGCATGCAGACGGGCATCGATGTGGCGGCGTATCGCCATGTTGCCAAGGTCGCGGGCTTTCCCGTCGTGGCTTCGGGCGGTATCTCGACGCTCGACGACATCCGCGCGCTGGCCGTGGTGGGCGAGGTCGCGATTGAAGGCGCCATTACCGGCCGTGCGCTCTACGAAGGCAACTTTACGCTGGCCCAGGCGCTGGCCGCCGCCCGAGGGGAGGAGTAGCCCATGCTTACCAAACGCGTAATTCCCTGCCTAGACGTCAAGGACGGCCGCGTGGTCAAGGGCGTCAACTTTGTGAGCCTGCGCGATGCGGGCGACCCGGTGGAGCTGGCCCGCGCCTACGACCGCGAGGGTGCAGACGAGGTCGTCTTCCTGGACATTACCGCGACGAGCGACAACCGCGCGACGACCATCGAGATGGCGGCGCACGCGGCCGAGGAGCTCGCTATTCCCTATACCGTGGGCGGCGGTTTTCGCGACTTGGCGGGCATGCGGAGCATGGTTGCCGCCGGCGCCGACAAGGTGTCGCTTAACTCTGCCGCCGTGCGCGATCCGTCGTTGATCAGCCAGGCTGCCGCGGCGTTTGGCAGCCAGGCCGTAGTTGTGGCGATTGATGCCAAGTGCGTT
>CABURV010000070.1 GCA_902494035.1 uncultured Collinsella sp. | reverse complement strand
CTTAGGGCATAATGCAAAAAGTGCGACAAGGCTAACTTGCAAACCAAAGCGCCACATTGGCGCAATGCCGTGTCGCCAAGCATTCAACCCGTTTCCAAGTGAGAGGGAGACAACATGAGCGATATTTTGGACGTCTACGGTCGCGAGGTGCTCGACAGCCGCGGCAATCCCACCGTCGAGGTCGAGGTCGTGCTCGAGGACGGCAGCTTTGGCCGCGCAATGGTGCCTTCGGGTGCTTCGACCGGCGCCTTTGAGGCCTGCGAGCTGCGTGATGGCGACAAGGGCCGCTATCTGGGCAAGGGCGTCTCTCGGGCCGTCGAGCACGTCAATAACGAGTGCGCTAACGCCGTCGTGGGCCTCGACGCCTTCGACCAGCGCGCCGTCGATGCCGCGCTGATTGCCGTGGACGGTACCCCCAACAAGACCAAGCTCGGTGCCAACGCCATCCTGGGCGTGTCGCTGGCCGCCGCCCGCGCCGCTGCCGAGTCGGCGGGCCTGTCGCTGTATCAGTACCTGGGTGGCGTCAACGCCCACCTGCTGCCCACGCCCATGATGAACATCCTCAACGGCGGCGTGCATGCCGACAACAACGTTGACTTCCAGGAGTTCATGATTATGCCGGTAGGCGCCCCGAGCTTTGCCGAGGGCCTGCGTTGGTGCGCTGAGGTCTACCACACCCTCAAGGGCGTGCTGCACGAGGCAGGCCTGGGCGGCGGTGTGGGCGACGAGGGCGGCTTTGCGCCCAACCTCAAGACCAACGCCGAGCCGTTCGAGTACATCACCAAGGCCGTGGAGAAGGCCGGCTTTACGCCCGGCGTCGACTTCATGTACGCCATGGATCCGGCCTCGACCGAGTTTTACAACGCCGAGACCGGCATGTACGAGCTCAAGGGCGAGGGCGTTGAGTACACGAGCGCCCAGATGGTCGATTACTGGGAGAAGCTCGTCGACACCTATCCTATCATCTCCATCGAGGACGGCATGGCCGAGGAGGACTGGGACGGCTGGGTTGAGCTCACCCGTCGCATTGGCAACAAGGTGCAGCTGGTGGGCGATGACCTGTTCGTCACCAACACCGAGCGCCTCAAGAAGGGCATCGAGCTGGGTGCCGCCAACGCGATCCTGGTCAAGGTCAACCAGATTGGCACGCTCACCGAGTCGCTCGAGGCCATCGAGACCGCCAAGGAGGCGGGCTACGCTTGCATCGTGAGCCACCGCTCCGGCGAGACCGAGGACTCCACGATCGCCGACCTGGTCGTGGGCGTCAACGCCGGTCAGATCAAGTCGGGCGCTCCGTGCCGCAGCGACCGTATCGCCAAGTACAACCAGCTCATCCGCATCGAGGACGAGCTCGAGGACAGCGCGCGCTACGCCGGCAGGTCTGCGTTCTACAACATTCGCTAAACAGGTGGTGCTCGCGGGGGGCGGGGTTGACTCGGCTCCGCTCCACTTCTGATGGCTGCCATTGGGCGCTGGGCCGTATGGCTCAGCGCCTTTTTTATGTCGAGCAAAGGCTGGCGAAGGAGGTGCGGGCGCTCGTGCTATAACTAAAGGACTTAGCGCAAACAAACCTCAACCGCACAAGGCGCACATGGATCAGATTTACGACAACAGGTATTATTCCGCCGGTTCGCACGAACCGTCGTCTCGTCGTGCACGTACGGTGCAGCTCGGTGGGTCCGGCTACACTGGTGCTGACCGCCCCGCGCAACGTCCGACAAACACCTCGCGTCCCCGTGCTCAAATGAATACGTCGGCGGACCGCCCGCCACGTTCGGCGCGCGCGACGCATGCTTCGCGTACGCAGCGCCCCTCGGCTCAAGCGCACGAAAAGTCGACCAGGCCCTCGAACCGTCTTTTGGGCTCGGACTTTATGCGCTACGCCAACGACAATGCGGTGGTCAAGGCGATCTATGACTTTACGCATGGCTCTCTGCGCCCGCTGTTTATCGGTATCGTGGTGGTGCTGGCGCTTGTGAGCCTGTATTTCCCCGTGCGCGACCTGTACGTGGCGAAACGCTCGAGCGATATCCTGGCCAAGCAGGTTGAGATTCGCGAACAATATAACGACGAGCTGCAAAAAAGCGTCGACAAGCTGCTCTCGGAGGAGGGCATCAAGGATGCGGCGTCCGAGGACCTGGGCTTGGTGATGCCCGGCGAGAAGAGGATTGAAGTGCAGGGCCTGGACGGCGATTCGGATGCCTCGTCGAGCCAGAAGTCGTCGAACGCCAAGAAGGCCAGCGAAGTTGCCAAGGAAATCGAAGAAGTTGGTAAGGACGCGCCGTGGTACATCCAAGCGCTCGACATGCTGTTTGGGTTTAACGGCGTCGAGGGCCAGACGGTCGTGTCCAACGGCAAATTGCGCCCGGAGGGGAGCCCGCAATGACAAATTGCAAACGCTATAAGGTAGCCGCGATCGACCTGGGAACGGTGTCGTCGCGACTGGTGCTGGCCCAGGTTGAGGCTGGGGCGATCGTGGGATCGTCCAAACATACCGAGATTACCGACCTGGGCGAGGGCGTGGACGCGACGGGTCGCTTTTGCGGGGCGGCGGTCGAGCGCGTGCTCGCCGCATGCCGGATGTTTGTGGATGAGGCGCGTGCCTTTGGAGCCGCGTGCGTCTGCACCACCTGCACGAGTGCCGCGCGCGATGCGTCCAACGCCGCGCTGCTGCTGGACGGCCTGCGCGATCTGGGGCTTGAGCCACAGGTGATTCCGGGCGAGGTCGAGGCGCGCCTGACATTTTTTGGCGTGGCGCACGACTTTGCCGGCGAGCGCATCATTGTTGCCGATTCGGGCGGCGGATCAACGGAGCTCGCGACGGGCGTCTATGCGCCGGAGTGCGGCGTCTTTGCGCTGGAAGGGACGCGCTCGCTGGACATCGGTTGTCGCCGCGTGACCGAGCGGTTTTTCTCGACACTGCCGCCAACGGACAGTGAGCTTGCCGCCGCTGCCGCGTGGGCAGGCGAGCATTTCGCTGCCTATTTTGAGGGCCTGCCGAGCAATTTTGAGCGCGCTGAGCGCTTGGTCGCGGTGGGTGGCACCGTCACCACGCTCGTGGCGCTGGTACACGAGCTGGAGCCGTATGATTCGAGCTTTGTGCACTTGCGCGAGCTTTCGCTGGATCAGGTTTCGGCCGCTATTGAGCGCATGTCTGCGCTGGATGTTGCAGGCATTGCCGCACTGCCAGGCGTGCAGCCCAAACGCGCGGGCGTGATTTTGGCAGGTGCCGTGGTAATTCGCGAGCTCATGCGCGCCGGTGGCTACGGGGCGCTTACCGTGAGCGAGAACAGCCTGCTCGCCGGTATGGCCGCCACCATCAACGAGGTTCTCGACGGCGCGACCCCTACCATCGCCTGGACCCCCACTCTCAGCACCCTTTAACCATCCCCTCATAAGTTGCGGTGAAATACGGACTAAAATCGCCCTTTCGGGCACCAAACAGTCCCTATTCCACCGCAACTCAACAGCCGGCACTTGGGGACGTTCCTTTTCTGCCGGCACCTGGGGACAGTTCTTGCGTGGCGTCCCCACAGCGCCTATGCCAGCTTGTCGATTTGCCCAATCTCCCAAAGCGGAATATTGACGAGCATGCCCTCGTCTCTATATGCCGCCAGGGAGCTCCTCACGCAACGCTCGAGTTTGAATTTTTCGCAGGCTATTTTCAGGCTCTTCGCTTTAAGGTTCTCTGCCGCCTTGACCTCAAGCGGAAGCACGGTTCCCGCATGATCAATGGCAAAGTCGGTTTCGGCATTGCCAGAGGTAGAGGACCAATACGCGGGAGTTTTGTCCTGGAGCAAAAGTTCCTGCGCGACATATTGTTCGGTCAACGAACCTTTGAACTCGGTAAAAACAGCGGATCCGTTAAGAACGATGGCTGGAGAGAGGCCGGAGAGCGCTCCGAGGATGCCGGTGTCGATGCAGAACAGTTTGAAGCCCGAGAGGTCTTCGTAGCTTGAGAGCGGCGCCTTGAGAGCAGAAACACGTGGCACCTTATGAACGATTCCGTAGTCCGTAAGCCACTGGAGGCTTTCCTCAAAATCGCGTGCGCGCGCTCCGGGGCGAAGGGCGCCATAGACAAACTTCTTGTTCTCCTTGGCAAGCTGGCCGGGAAGGGTTTTCCAAACCAACCTCATGCGTTCGACGATGCGGGCGGGTGCATGTTTGCCAAAATCGGATTCGTAAGCCTCGATGATTTGCTGCTGAAGTCTTCGGGCTTCGATGAAGTCGCGTGTCTCGGCGAAAGCGGAGACAACTTCGGGCAAACCGCCGACAACAAGGTATTCCTTGAGCAAGTGCTCGAGCTTTTCGGTAACGTTTGCTAGAAGGTTCATGTCTGCGGCAAGGATGGCATCGGCGAGCGGGTTGCCGTCGACGGCACGAACGAACTCGACAAACCCCATGGGACGCATGGTGAGCTGGTCAATTTTGCCGACGGGAAATGACTCGTTTTCGTGTCGGAGCGCGAGGCCCATATAGGAACCGGCTGCCACGATGTGGTATTCGGGTGCAAGCTCGTTGAAGTACTTGAGCGAGGTGATCCCGCGTGGTGCCTCTTGGATCTCGTCGAAGATGACGAGCGTGTCTGCCGGCGTTACGGTTTGGCCGCGCAGGAGTTCTATCTGGGAGATGATGCGCTTGGGGTCGAGGTCCCCATCGAACAGCGAGCGTGCGCTCGGCTCGAGCATAAAGTCAAAACGAATGGCGTTTTGATACTGCTGGCTTGCAAATTCGTTAAGAAGCCAAGTCTTACCTGTCTGGCGGGCCCCCTTAAGCAAGAGGGGTTTGCGATTCGCTCTTGATTTCCAAGCGATAAGTTCACTCATAAGCTGTCGCTGCATATTGCCTCCTAACCCTTTCGGATAGTATAAGGCCATATGCGCATTTTCCTTGGAAAATGTGCGAGACAACCACATCTTTCAATCGAAAAATGTGGGATACAAACACATTTTTCCATCGGAAAATGTGCGAGTATCAACCTAAGCTGCGGTGAAATAGTTCCTAAATAGGCTGGTAAACGGCATAAACAAGAACTATTCCACCGCAACTCACCATCTGTACTGGCATCTAAAAGAAACGAGCCCGCATCCCTGGGGGACACGGGCTCGTAAACAATACGTGGTAGGGGCGGTGGGACGTCTGTGTATTTGCTGCGCAAATACACACCGGCTTCGGTCGCCTGCCGGCGCCCTCGCCGGCTCGCTGCGGACGCTGCGCGTCCGCTTGACGCTCGCCCCCTCGCGGGTTCGAGCCCCCACCGGCGTCCGAAAGAAACGAGCCCGCATCTCCGGGGGATACGGGCTCGTAGACAATGCGTGGTAGGGGCGGTGGGACTCGAACCCACAATCCTTGCGGCGAGAGATTTTAAGTCTCCTGCGTATGCCAATTCCGCCACGCCCCCGTAAGTCTAGAAGTCTAGCACAAGCCGTCCGCTACGCGTTGACGGCCATCGAGTGCTGGCCCGACTTTTCCAAGTACTCGGCAAACTTGGCCTCGTCGCCCTTGTTCTGGTACTGCAGGGCCAGCAGGTATTCCAGGCGGCAGCGCTTGACCGGGTCGTCACCGGCTTCCTTGAGCATACGCTCCAGCTCGGGAATGCCGTTGTGGCACTTCAAGATCATCGTGTCGTACATCAGCTGGCATTCGTGTACGACCGCCTCGGCCTGACCGCCCTCAAAGCCCCTGATCTCGTGCAAAAGCTCCTTGGACTTTTCGCGGTTCTCCTGGCCAACGTAGTAGTTAAAGGCCTTGATCACCAGGTCGACGCACTGCATCTTGGGTAGGTTGAGGCTCAGCAGTAGGTCGAACATCTCGTCGGCGCGCTCGTGGTCCTCGCGCAGCAGATAGGAGTTCAGGCGCAGGTAGTCGCGGTTGTAGCGCGGATACAACATGCTGGTGAGTTTGCCGTCGAGCAAGCGATCGAACTCGTCCCACTGTTTGGCAGCCATAAGCTGTTGCAGGCGCTTAAACGTGGTACGTTTTTTGACGCTAAAGAAAACCGACACGGCGATACAGATGACGACGACGGCGGTCCAGAGGGTGCGGGAATCGGGCATATTAGGGTCCTTAGTCGCTCATAAGGCGAGTGGTATGACAACACGTACTAGATGTATTATACGCAGTGCGCAAGCAAACTGGCATAAAAGCGCATCGAGGCCGAGTGCCATCGCTCGCTGCGGTACACTTAGCAAAAGTAAACCATGAAGGGAGACATTACCTATGAAGAAAATCGTTTTGGCTTGCGGCGCTGGCGCTGCCACTTCCACGCTTGTTGCTCAGAAGGTCGCCACCCTGCTCGACGCCAACGGTTACGCCGACAAGTACGAGATCGTGCAGTGCGCCATCTCCGAGGCCAAGGACACTTGCGACGAGGGCGCCGACCTGCTGATCGCCACCACCGTTGCCCCCGAGGGCCTCACCTGCCCGTACGTGAGCGGCGTGCCCTTCATGACCGGCATGAACCGCGTCGCTGCCGAGAAGGCCGTTCTTGACGTCATGGCTCAGTAGGCGCTGACTGCATGAGTGAGCAGAACGCCAACCCGGTAGAGCTCTTTGGTATGCGCGTTGCCCATGTGGGCATTAACGCCACCGACCCGGCAGACGCCCTGGAGATCGCGGAGCTGTTCTCGACGATGATGGGCCTGCCCGTCATCGAGACCCCGGTTTCGTACTTCAACGATTCGCTGGTCGAGATCATGAAGCAGAACGGTCGTGGCACCAAGGGCCACATCGGCTTTGCCGTTAACGACATCGATGCAGCTGAGAAGTGGTTTGCCGAGCGCGGGCTCGAGGTCAACGAAGAGTCGCGCGCGCTGCTGCCCGACGGTGGTACCAAGCTCGTGTACTTTAAGCGCGAGTTCGCCGGTTTCGCCGTGCACCTGTGCCGCGAGTAGCGCACAAGCTGTCATAGCTAGCAAAAAGGGATAGGGCTGCGTGGCCCTATCCCTTTATTTATGCCGAGGGGCTTCCTACCGCGGCAGGCGAATCGTAAAGCGGCTGCCGACGCCCTCGACCGAGGTCACACCGATGACGCCGCCGTGGCTGTCGACGATCCACTTGGCGATCGCAAGCCCCAGACCCGAACCCTGTGCGCCGGCATCGCGCGCGTTGTCGGCACGGTAGAACCGCTCGAACGCGTGAGCTGCGGATTCCTGGTTCATGCCGATGCCCTCGTCCTCAACACTTATGTCGATCGTGCCCGCGCCCGCATACGGCGTTATGCCAAATGTGACGGTCGTTCCCGCATCCGAGTACTTGGCGGCGTTTTGCACGATCACGCGCAGAGCCTGCTTCACGAGCGCCACGTCGACGGGCGCGTCGCAGCGCGGGTCGCTGGCAAGCGCAGCGTCAGAAGCCAGCCGATACGTGTGCTCGGTATCGATCATCTGCGATTCTTCGCATACCTCGCTGACCAGTGCAGCCAAGTTGGTATGCGCGCGCCGCAGGACCGTGCGCCCGGCATCGCCGCACGCCAAAAACAGCAGCTGCTCCACAAGCTCTTGCATGTGCTCGCTTTCGGCTTTAAGGGACGCGATGGATTCCGCCAGCACGTCCGGGTCGTCCTTACCCCAGCGGTCGAGCATGTTCACGTAGCCCTGAATCACCGCGATGGGCGTGCGCAGCTCGTGGCTCGCGTCGTTGACAAAGCGCATCTGCTGCAGCTTGGCCTCTTGCATCTGGCGCAGCAGGCGGTTGAGTGCGACCTCGATGCTTGCCAGGTCGGCGTCGCCGGTGGTGACGCTCGGCGAGTCGACGCTTGCGCGCTCGATGGCCTGCTCCAGTGTTTCCATTTTGCCGCCGGCGAGTTGCATGCGGCCGAGTTCGTCCACGCGCAGGGCCAGATCGTTGAGCGGCGCCATGGTGCGGCGCACGCGGCGGGCGCCGCCGAGCATGTTGAGCACGCTGATGACCTGCCAACCCACAACGACAAGGTAGAGAGGCCATAGCGTGACGAGGTCCTGCGCGAGGGGGAAAGTCTTGGTGGTACGCGCGAGCTCGACGGTATAGGTGAGCGTGGCGGGGTCCCAGCCGTGCGCGGGCGTCAGCGACATGCCGTGGACGGCGGCACCGTGGATCCATCCCGCGGTAAACGCGCCGTCGGGCAGCGTCTGGTTGTAGCCATAGACGAGGATTGCCGCCGCAACAAGCAGCAGTAACAGAT
>CABURV010000069.1 GCA_902494035.1 uncultured Collinsella sp. | reverse complement strand
TAATGTGCTCTCCGTGCGAGCAGGACTGTCCGAGCAGGCGACCTTATGCCCCGCCCCTCGGGACGACGGGATAGAACAGGAGCGCATATGGCAGGCAAGCCGCAAACACTAGCTACGACCTCGGCATTCGAGATCTTGGGCCCCGTCATGGTCGGCCCCAGCTCATCACACACCGCCGGCGCCCTGCGCTGCGCCCAAGTTGCCGCCAGCCTGCTGGAAGGCCGCATCACCAAAGTCACCTTTGGCCTGTGGAACTCCTTCGCCCACACCTACCGCGGCCATGGCACCGATCGTGCGCTCGTCGCGGGCATCCTGGGCCTCGACACCGATGACGAGAACATCAAGCAGGCCTTCGACCTCGCGCGCGAGCAGGGCCTCGAATATCACTTTGACATCAAGGGCGACGACGCCTCCATCCACCCCAACACCGTCGACATCGACATGGTCGACGACACGGGCGCCACGGCACAGGTCCGCGGCGAGAGCCTGGGCGGCGGCAAGATGCGCATCAGCCGCATTAACGGCGTCGGCGTCGACATCTCGGGCATGTATTCCACGCTCTTCGTGGCGCACAAGGACGTCCCCGGTGTACTCGCCGCGCTCACCAACCTGCTCGCCTACGCCCATGTAAACATCGCCTTCTGCCGCACCTACCGCACCGAAGTGGGCGGCCAGGCCTACTCCGTCTTTGAGACCGACGGCGCGCCCGACGACACCGTCGTCCCCATGCTCCGCAAGCTCGACAATGTCGATTACGCGACCTTTATCGAGCTCCCCGGTTCTGCCTCGTCGCTCTCCCCCGGCGTCTCGGCTAAGGAGATCTTCGACGACGGCGAGCAGCTGCTCGATGCGTGCGAGGAACTGGGACTCAGCATCGGTGCCGTCATGGCCGTTCGCGAGGCACGTCTGACCGGCGAGGCCCACGCCGTCGCCGCCATGCGCCGCGTGCTCGACGTCATGCGCGAGGAGACAACGGCCCCCATCGCCAATCCGCAGCGCTCGCTCGGCGGGCTTATCGGTGGCGAGGCCAAGCTCGTCGAAGCAACCCGCTGCAACGATTTGAGTGCAAGCCTGATGGGCACCGTCCAGACCGACGCCGTTGCCCGCGCCATGGCCGTGCTCGAGCGCTCAGCTACCATGGGCGTGATCGTCGCCGCCCCCACGGCAGGCTCCGCGGGTGTTGTGCCCGGCTGCGTGCTGGCGCTTGCCGATCACCTTCGGCTCGACGACGAGCAGGTCATGGACGCGCTCTACTGCGCAGCCGCCATCGGCCTCAACCTCACCACGAGTGCCTGCGTCGCCGGCGCCGAGGGCGGATGCCAGGCCGAGGTGGGAAGCGCCGCCGCCATGGCAGCCGCCGCGCTGGTGCAGATGCTCGGCGGCACGCCCGAGCAGGCGCTCGACGCCAGCTCCATCTCGCTGAGTAACCTGCTGGGCCTCGTTTGTGACCCCGTCGGTGGCCTCGTGGAGGTGCCCTGCCAAAACCGCAACGCCATCGGCGTGGCAGCGGCCTTTAGCTCGGCACAACTCGCCCTCGCAGGCATTAAGAGCCTGGTGCCGTTTGACCAGATGGCACATGTCATGCTCTCGGTGGGTCACGCGTTGCCGGCCACGCTGCGCGAGACGGCAAAGGGCGGCATCGCGCAGGCTCCGGCCGCACTTTCGGCCTGTGCAAAATGCGGTGTGTGCGGATAGCGGCTAAGAATGACTCAAAGGTGGGACAAATGTCCCACCTCTTTTGAATGCCACCGTTTCCGTACCACAAACAGCAGGGCAATCGCTATAATGCAAGCCCAGTAAAAACACGATGACCCGCAAGGCGAAAATCGAAGGATATGCATACGATGTCGCAAAACGATCGAACTCAACTGATTCCCGATCCGCAGCAGCCGAGCAGGCACACCGGCGGCGTTCAGTCGCCGCGTCCTATCGCGCCGAACCACGGTCAGCAGCGTAGTGCAGCAAACGCTTCCCAACGCCCGAACCAACAGCGACAGCAGCGTCAACAACGTCAGCAGCGCCAGGCAAACGGCAATGCGCCCAAGCAGCCCCCCACGCACGCTCGAGGCGATCGTGGCCCCGCGCGCAAGCCCAACGACAACAAAAAGTCGGGCAAAAAGACGACGCTCTTTGTCGTCTTGGGTCTTATCGTCATTGTCTATATCGTGGGCGTCGTAGCGTTTTCGCAGGTAGCCTACCCCAACACCACCATCGCCGGCGTCGACGTCTCGTTCTCCAACGCTTCGTCTGCCGCAACCAAGGTCAACTCGGCATGGAAGCACTATAAGCTCACCGTGACAGGCGATGACTTTAGCTGGACCTATCAGCCCGACTCCGATGAGCCCATCGTCGACGGCGAAGCTGCCGCAAAAGAGATTATCGGCCACAACGAGGCCTTTATATGGCCGGTCCGCCTTGTGGAATCCTTAAGCGGCAAGACCAAAACAACCGCTACCTCCAACGAAGTCGATCTTGATCAAGACGTCGACCTGTCCATGCTCTCCGGCACCTTTGACCATAAGAAATTTGAGAAGGATCTGGGCGCCGCCATCGACGAGTTTAACGAGGGGCGTTCGGGCACGTTCGAGGCCAATAGCTCCTATGACGAGCAAGCGGGCAAGTTTACCGTCGAGAAGGCGCGCTCCAACGAAAAACTCAACCGCGAGCACGTCATTAAGTATGCCGAGCTCGAACTTGCCTCGCTGGCCGAGACCGTAGATCTTTCCAAGCTCGGCAACGATGCCTATGAGCCGCTCAATGGAACGCTGACCGATGATCAGATTCAGGCGGCATGCGATGCCGCCAACAACTTCCTAGGCGTCAACGTGACCCTCAAGCTCAACGGCGAGGATGCCGGCAAGGTTGATGGCAGCTCCGTATTGCAGTGGATCAGCTTTGCCGATCCCGCCAACCCCACACTCGATACGACGCAGATCAGCAGCTGGGCAGCCGAGCTCGCCAACGGCTTTAATACCGTGGGCTCCACTCGCTGGTGGACGCGCGCCGATGGCAAGCAGTGCGCCGTCGAAGGCGGTGACTTTGGTTGGTCCATCGACAGCAGCTCGCTCGCCAAGCAGGTCGAGGACGCCATTAACAACAAACAGACCGGCGAAATCGAGATCAAGTACTCCCAGAAGGCCGACACCTTTACCGCAAAGGGAGAGCCCGACTGGAAGGCGTATATCGACGTCGACCTGTCCGAGCAGCACGCGCGCTACTATGACGAGAACGGTAATATCGTTTGGGAGGCCAACTTTATTTCCGGCAAACCGGGCGAAGACGCAACCCCCGAGGGCGTGTGGCAGATCAACAGCAACGACGGCGGCAGCACCCTGATTGGAGCCAAGGACCCCGAAACCGGTAAGCCCAAATACGAGAGCCCGGTGAGCTACTGGATGCCGTTTGAGGGCAACATGATCGGCTTCCACGATGCCACCTGGCAAAACGACAAGAGCTTCGATAACGCCGAGTCGTACAAGTGGTGCGGCAGCCACGGCTGCATCAACCTGCGCCTGGCCGACGCCAAGGCACTTCACGACTGCATCAAAGTCGGCCTGTGCGTGGTTGTCCACTCGTAGTGCAACGCGCGCATTCCTACAACGTGGAACTGCTGCGACCAATCTAACAGTTCCGAAAGAAACCGTCCTATGCGCCCGCCCCAACCGGTGGGCGCTTATAATTATCGAGGTTTTTCTATAAAGGAGACGCTATGCCGAATGTCCCCACGATCACCCCGGGCCCAGATGATACCGAGTGCACGCCCGAAGGTGCCACCGAAACGATTCCTCTGATTACAAACGTACATGCCGACAAGCAGAGCGAACGCACGAACGATACGGCCGAGATTTCCGATGAAGAGGCATATGCCAAGCTCAAGGCAAAACGCGCCGAACGTCGACACAAAAAGCTGATTCGACGCGGTATTGCCGCCGGCGTCGTAGGTGCCATCGCACTCATTGCCATTGTCGCAACCTTGGTTATCAATGCGCAGCCACAGGGCGCTAGCGGGGCTGTGACCGACATGGTGACCGAGGGCACGTTTAGCACAACGGTCGAGGCGAAAGGCCAGCTCAAACCCATTTCATCCTCAGTGGTCTCCCCTTCTGTCGACGGCACGGTCGATTCGATCAACGTGCAGGCAGGCCAATCCGTCAGCGAGGGCGACGTGCTTATGACCATTAAAAACGACGAGCTCGATCGCAACGTTGCCGAGGCGCAGCGTGCAGTTGCAGCCGCCCAGGAAGACCTCACCAACGCGCAGAAAGCCGCCGCTGTCGCGCAGGCCACCCCAACGACGGACGTCGATGGAGCTTCCGCAGCGGCTGGCGTCTCCGCTGCATCAGTGGACACGAACGCCGTATCGGCCGCGCAGCGCAGCCTCGCTTCGGCCCAGGCAAACCTAGACCAGGCGAACGCCAAGGCCGCCAGTCGCACGGTCACGGCCCCGAGCTCGGGTAGCATCGTGGAGCTCAACGCCAAGGTGGGCGCCACGGTAACAGGCGGCATGATCATGGGCGAAAGCGATACGAGCGGCGGCAAGCAGTGCATGCAGATCGCCGACCTATCCAAGATGAAGGTGACCGTGCAGGTGGGCGAAAAGGACATCGCCAAGATCGCCGTTGGGCAGAGCGCCAACGTCACGTATCCCGCGTTTCCCGATATCGTGAGCCAGGGCACCGTCACGGCTATCGCGTCGGTGGCAAACTCCGACGCCGCCAACGGCGGCGGCAGCGTGACCTTTAACGTCGACATCCTCATCGAGGCGCCCGACGCGCGCCTGAAGCCGGGCATGACGGCCGAGGTATCGGTGGTGACCGAGCAGCTCGACGACGTGGTGATGGTGCCGACGATGGCGCTCATGACCGAAGACGGCGAACACTATTACGTCAACGTGGCAACCGATGACGAAGGCAAGGAAACGCGCCGCGTCAAGGTGACCGTCGTGACGCAAAACGACAACGAAGCCGTAGTCGGCAAGACACAGGTCAAGCGCGACGACCAGGGCAACGAGATCAACCCCAACGTACCGGTTACCAAGCTGCGCGATGGCGACACGCTCGTCATGGACACCGGAGCGGACGCAACGGCTGACGGCGGCTACAGCGCGGATTCGGGCAGTATGTCTGCCGATGAGGACATGTAATGCGTCCCGTTATCGACATCCGCAACGTGCACCGCATCTTTGAGAGCGAGGCGGGTTGCGCCCACATCCTGCACAACGTGAGCCTGGCGGTAAATCCCGGCGAATTCGTCGCCATCACTGGCCCATCGGGCTCGGGCAAATCAACGCTCATGAACATCCTCGGCTGCCTGGATAAGCCAACGGCAGGCGACTACTACCTGCAAGGGCTTAACGTGGCCGAGCTCGATGATGACGAGCTCACCGAAGTCCGCGCCCTGAGCATCGGCTTTGTCTTTCAGAGCTTCAACCTGCTGCCGCGCCTGTCGGTTATCGAAAACGTCATGCTGCCGCTGGCCTACACCAATGTGCCCCGAAGCCAGCGCGAAATGCGCGCCGTGCACGCGCTGCAGGCCGTCACGCTACCGGTCGACCACTGGGACCACCGCATATCCGAGCTCTCGGGCGGCCAGATGCAGCGTGTCGCCATCGCGCGCGCCCTTGTCAATGACCCGCCCATCATCCTGGCCGATGAGCCGACGGGAAACCTGGACTCCGCAACCGGAGCGCTCGTCATGGAAACATTCCACAAGCTTCAGGAGCGCGGCAAGACCATCGTGCTCATCACACACGACCCCGGCATCGCCGCCGAGGCCGACCGTGCCGTGACCATCCGCGACGGTCGCATTCACGACGGCGCGTATATTCCACATGCACCGCGAACCCTGCGCAGCGCCGTAGATAGCCTGCCCATGATTTCCGCCTGCGTCAACCCGACGAAAGGAGTGGTGGCATGAGCGCCCGCGATCTCATCCAGGAAGCCCTTCACTCGCTCGAAGCCAACAAGGGGCGCAGCCTGCTCACCATCCTGGGCATTGTCATCGGCATCGCCTCGGTAATCGCCATGACTTCGCTCATCGGCGGCATCCAAAACAGCCTGGTCAACAGTCTGGGTCTCAATGCGGCACGCATGGTGCAAATCTATTCGTCGCAAGAACTCACCGAGTCGGACATCGAGAAGCTTCAAAAACTGGTGCCGCAGATAGAGCAGATCGGCATTGTCGACAGCGCGTATACCGAGTACAAGACCGGCGATAAAAGCTATACCGTCATGGCACAAGGTGTCGATAGCGACATGCTCGACGCCGTGGGGGCCAGCAAGCTCGTTGCGGGGCGCACCTATTCCCAGGCCGAGTCCCAGTCAGGCTCGCGCGTGGCGCTCATCAGCCGCAACGGCGCCGATCAGCTTTACGGCAACGAACAGGATGCGCTGGGGAAAACCATCAAGGTGTCCAACGGCGAGGTGCAGATTGTAGGCGTGATTGATGGCGGCAGCGACTCCATGGGCTCGCTTACGCTGTATATGCCACGCGAAACCATCTCCGAGTTGTTTGGCGACGAGAATCCTTCATTCCCCAGTGTGACGGCACTTGCCGCCGAAGGCACGGACATGGATGAGCTCTGCAAGACCATCGAGTCCAAGGTGCGCGCAATGAAGGGCATCGCGGAGGATGATGAGTACGACAGTGTATCGGCGACCTCCATGAAAAGCGCCATCGATGCACTCAACTCCTTTATGGGCGCATTCTCGCTCATCATGGGTGCTGTCGCCAGCATCTCGCTGCTTGTCGGCGGTATCGGCATTATGAATATGATGCTCACCAACGTGACCGAGCGCATCCGCGAGATCGGCATCCGCCGCGCTCTGGGCGCCAGTCGTCGCGATATCACCGCGCAGTTTTTGGCCGAGTCCTCGGCACTGTGCGTCACCGGTGGCCTGCTGGGTGTCCTGATTGGCTATCTGCTGGCATGGGGACTCACGTTCTTTGCCGCAAGCTCGGGCATCATGAGCGAGTTTGGAGCTACCGGGACGATCACGCCAAGCTTCTCCATTACGACAGTGTTGATCGCGTTTGCCGTATCGGTCGGCATCGGCGTAATCTTTGGCTTCTATCCCGCTCGCCGCGCGGCAAAGCTCGACCCGGTGGAGTGCCTACGCTACCAGTAAGCCACCACCAACAAGTTGCGGTGAATTAGGGACTGAATATGCTATTTAGCAGCAAAAACAGACGCTATTTCACCGCAACTCATTGAAGGGCTGTTTACGCCAGCTCCGGGCGTCGTCCTCGAGCTATTGGTGGATGACGGGCTTGTACGGGTCGAGCTTGCTCGGGGCGCTCCTCCTCGCGGGCGGGATGGCGCGCTAGGCGCGGCGAGCGCCTAGCGCGCGAACTCCCGTAAGAGCGCGTCTTCCACTTCCCGAAGCGAAAGGGCCCCGCCTCCCTCGGCGGGACGGGCGACCACGATGCAGCGCGCTCCCGCGTCACGCGCGGCGGCGAGCTTCTCGGCCGTGCCGCCTACGGTTCCCGAGTCCTTGGTCACAAGCCACTGGGCGCCCACCTGCCGAAGCATCGCCTCGTTGAGCTCGCGGGTGAAGGGCCCCTGCATGCCGATGACGTGCGACGGCGAAAACCCCGCGTCGATGCACTTCGTTATAGCGCCGGGCAGCGGGAGCACACGCACGAAGAAGCGCTCCGCGAAATCGGCGACGCGCGTGTAGGGAGCAAGCTCCTTGCTCCCCGTCGTGAGAAGCGCGCGACCCGGGTTCTCGGAGAGAAAGCGCGCCGCGCAGGCGATCGACGCGACCGACACGACGCCTTTGGGCAGCGACTCGGCCGGGCGCGCAAGGCGCAGGCATCGTGCACCCACGGCGAGCGAAGCGGCCCGGATGTTGCCGCTTGCGAGCGTAGCGAAGGGGTGCGTGGCGTCGACGACGATGCGCGCGCCGGAAAGCTCGCGCTCCATGTCGGCCTCGTCGAGCCTGCCCGCATGCACCTCGATGCCCGGAAGCTCGCCCAAAAGCTCGCCTCCGTACTCGGTTGCCGCGTAGGCACGGGCGGGGATTCCCGCCCCGCTCGCCCATTCGCACAGAAGGCGGCCCTCGGTGGTGCCGGCGAAGATGCGCAGCGCCGGCGCGGATGCGGGGGCCGTCACTTCGGGCCGCCTGGGCGCGTGATCTGGTAGAGCAGCGCGTTCATAATGGCGGCCGCCACGGTCGAGCCGCCCTTGCGACCCCTCGCGACGATGGCCGGCACGCGTCGCGCGAGTAGCTCCTCTTTCGCCTCGACCACGTTCACAAACCCAACCGGCACCCCAACGACGAGCGCGGGCGCGATCTTCCCCGCGTCCATGAGCTCGGCGAGGCGCAGAAGTGCTGTGGGAGCGTTGCCGACGGCCACGATGAGCGGACCCTCGATGCCGCAAGCTTTGTCCATGCTCGCAACGGCGCGAGTCGTGCCCGCGGCGCGCGCCGTTGCGGCGACATCAGGGTCGGCCATATAGCAC
>CABURV010000068.1 GCA_902494035.1 uncultured Collinsella sp. | reverse complement strand
GAACGGGGGAAACGGCGGTCGACGAAACTGGAGAGGAGGTATTACGAGCTCCTGTGCGAATTGGAGAGAACGCTCCCGCAAACTGCCTCTTGACAACTTATAGGAGCGTCGGTTTTAATATCACCAAAATGACCGTGGTTGAAATCATTCAATTCGTCGTAGTAAACCGGGGTACTTTTGTTTGGCTACAAATAGTATCGGTATAGGCGTTTTTAAATATCGCGATAATTTAGGTGATAAAACGATTTTCTAGGACAACCGTTCGCCGATGGTAAACGGATGTTGTTTATACAGCCTGTGTACAACAGATATACTTACATCCTGTGCGTAAAGCCCATGGCCAGCATGCCATGATTCTATTGAACTGGACCGTACTATGAGATTGATACACAACAGCCGTCTACCGCAGTTTCGCACTCCGTTTGGCGCTGTGACCACAGGAACTACCCTTTCGCTCTCCGTGATTCTGGAGGATGCCGATCCCTCGCAGGCAACGCTTACGCTGCGCACTTGGGTCGATGAGATCGGTGAGTCTCGGTATCCCATGATGCACGAGGGCGACGGCATATTTACCGTAGAGCTTGAGTGCACCGAGCCCTGTCTCATCTGGTACAGCTTTATTTGCAATATAAAGGGCCAGCCCGAGGTTCGCCTGGGCGCACCACAGGGCCGCACCGGCGGCGAAGGCATAACCTACGATTACGCCGAGGTGCCGTCATTCCAGGTCACCGTCTACAAACACCGCGAAGTTCGACCCGAGTGGTACGAGCGCGGAATGGTCTACCAGATCTTCCCCGATCGCTATGCCCGCGACGAGCACTGGCGCGAGCGCACGCTGGCCGAGATCGAAAAACCGCGTAAGGGCATTCAGCGCCGCATGGTCGAGGACTGGAACGAGCCGCCCGTTTACGAGCGCGCCGAGGACGGCTCCATCAAGACCTGGGACTTCTACGGTGGATCGCTCAAGGGTATCCAGGAAGACCTGCCTCGCATCGCCGAGCTGGGCTTTACGGCCATCTACCTCAACCCTATCTTTGAGGCCGCGAGCAACCACCGCTACGACACGGCCGACTACACCAAGATCGACCCGATCCTGGGCACCGAGCAGGACTTTACCGAGCTGTGCGAGGCGGCCGAGAAGCTGGGCATTTCCATCATTCTGGACGGTGTGTTCAACCACACGGGCGACGATTCGATCTACTTCAACCGCTACGGCAACTACCCCGGCGTGGGCGCGTGGCAGAGCGAGGATTCGCCGTGGCGCGATGCGTTTTATTTCCACGAGGACGGCTCGTACGACTGCTGGTGGGGCGTGGGCAATATGCCCGCCATCAATGAGAGCTCCGAGCTGGTGCGCGAGCGGCTCCTGGGCAAGGACGGCGTCATTCGTAAATGGCTGCGTGCCGGCGCTCATGGTTGGCGCCTTGACGTCGCTGACGAGCTTTCCGACGATTTCCTGGCCGAGATCAAAAAGGCCGTGCTCGCCGAAAAGCCCGACGCGCTGCTGCTCGGCGAGGTCTGGGAAGATGCCTCCAACAAGATCAGCTACGGCCATCTGCGTCGCTATCTGCAAGGCTCCGAGCTCGACTCGGCCATGGATTACCCCTTCCGCGACATGGTCATCGGCTTTTTGATGGGTTACAAAAACGCCTACCAAGCTGCCGAGGATATCGAGACCCTGCGCGAGAACTATCCGCGTGAGGCCCTGTCTTGCGCACTCAATCTGCTTTCGAGTCACGACCGTCCGCGCATTATCTCGGTGCTCGGCGGCGGCCCCGACGAGTCACAGCTGCCCGAGTGCGAGCGCAGCAAATGGCGTCTGGACGAGAACGCGATGGGCCTAGCCAAGAGCCGTTTTTGGCTCGCGACGCTCATGCAGATGACGTTCCCCGGTGTGCCTTCGATTTACTATGGCGACGAGTACGGCTTGGAGGGCCTCACCGATCCAGGCAATCGTCGCACCATGCCGACCAAGGAAGACCTGCACGACTTCGATACGTTTGCGATCGTCAAGAACGCATCTGCTGTGCGCCGCGCGCTGCCGTTTATGATCGATGGCGAGATCAAGGCCTTCGCGCTCAATGACGAAGTGCTGGCCTACAACCGTACGGGCAAGGACGGCGAGTCTGCGACCGTTATCATCAACCGTAGCCTGCGCAATTCACATCGCGTGACGATTCCAGCGCTCGGCGAATGTGCGAGCGATGTGATCAGCGGTCACGAGTGCGAGATCCACAGCGGTACGGTCACGCTCGATCTGTATCCGCTGGGCTCGTCGATCATCTATCACCATGCCGAGCAGCGCCTGCAGGAGCCGCTCGATCACGGTGCGGGTGTTGTGTGCCATATCACATCGGTGCCGACCGACGACGGCAAGCCCGGTACGATCGGCGCGCCCACGCGTCGTTTTATCGACCATCTGGCCGCCATGGGCATGCGCTACTGGCAGGTTCTCCCCGTCAACCCCACGGACTTCTTCCGCTCCCCTTACGCCGGTCCTTCGGCCTTTGCAGGCAATATCGACCTGCTACCCGAGAGTCACGAGGAGCTGGCCGCCGACTTTGAGACTTGGAAGGCCCGCGGCGGCGAAGATGCCGATCCGTTGTACACAGCGTTTAAACATCGCAATGCCGATTGGCTCGAGAAATACTGCGTCTATATGGCCGTCAAAAAGTACTTTGAAGGCGAGTCGCGCCACGATTGGCCGGCAGATGTCGCGCGCTACAACGAGCATCTGATCGACGACAAGCGCTTCCATAACGAGGCCGAGCTGCAGGCGTACATGCAGTACCGCTTTGACCTGGCTTGGTGCGAGCTCATGAACTATGCGCACAAGAAGGGCATCGAGGTCATCGGCGATATCCCGATGTATGTTTCGGACGATTCGGCAGACGCGTGGAGCGAACCCGAGAACTTCTGGCTGTCCGATACCGGCAAGGCAATCGAGATTTCCGGTGCACCGCCCGACAACTTTGCACCCGAGGGCCAGGTGTGGGGCAACCCGACGTTCCGCTGGGACCACATGAAGCAGAACGGCTATAGTTGGTGGATGGATCGCCTACGTCGTGCCTTTTCGCTCTACGACCGCGTGCGCCTGGATCACTTCCTGGGATTCCACAGCTACTTTAGTATCCCCGCGGGCAAGGCTTGCGCCGACGGTCGCTGGCTGGCGGGCCCGGGCAAGGACCTGTTCCAGACCGCCTACGACGAGCTGGGTCCGCTCAACTTTATTGCCGAGGACCTGGGCTATTTGACGCCCGGTGTTCGCGCCATGGCTTCGACCTGTGGTTTCCCCGGCATGGACGTACTGGAGTTTAGCGACTACGACGTTCGTTGCGGTGTGCATCCCACGCCCGGCAAGATTCTGTACACCTCGACGCACGATACGTCGACGCTGGCCGGTTGGTGCACGCGTTCCTTTGCGGGCGGCGACGAGCCGAGCGGTGTTGAGGTGGCAGCCAAGCTGATGAGCGACGCGCTGGCAAGCGACGCTCCCCTGGTGATGATGCCGCTGCAGGATATCCTGGGGCTTGGCGACGACGCGCGCATGAACGTTCCGGGCGTTGCCACGGGCAACTGGACCTGGCAGGCTGACGAGGCGGACATTGCAGCCGCCGAAAACAAAACAGCACAGCTCCTGCGCAACAACCATAGATTCTGGGGCGAAGCGTGATAAAACCCCCAATATAGGGTACAGTTACAGACGTTTGAATTTTTGCGGGCAGAGTAATCTGCCCGCTTTGTGCTGAAAAGGAAGTATTATGGCGCGCTACGATTACAAGTGCTCGAGCTGCGGCAACGTGTTTGAGGTTGAGCATCCCATGTCCGAGACTCCCGAGGTCGTGTGCCCCAGCTGCGGTGCCCCGGCGGCCAAGACGTTCTCGGCCAGCGGCATTAAATTTGAGGGTAGCGGTTTCTACAACACCGACCAGCGAAGCGGCGGCTCCAGCACCAACGCCACCAGTGGCTGCTGCGCCAACTGCCCGCATAACCACTAGGAACCAAACAGCCCCGCGACCGACACCGATCGCGGGGCTGATTCTTTAGCTACCCAGGTTTCCTTATGAGTTGCGGTGAAATAAGGACTGTTTGGCAGGTAAAAGCCGCTATTCAATCCCTATTTCACCGCAACTTAGTAGCTACTTGCGGACCAGGCGGGCGCAGAAGTGGCCGTCGTAGGAGTCGGCGTTTACCGGCACGCTTTGGAAGAGGCCTCGTTCGTTCTGGCGTACGGATACGAGCTTCTTAGCCTGATCGAACTCGGGGAGTTGCAGAATATGCGCCTCGGAAAGCGGTGCCACACTAAAGCCGGCACCCTCGGGAGAAGCAAGGAACGCATCCACCACCTGCGTGTTCTCCTCGTCGAAGACGGAGCACGTCGCATAGATGAGCTCGCCGCCGGCAGCCACGCGCGCGGCGGCTTCCTTGAGCATCGTCAGCTGCAGTTTGGGCAGCTCAACCGTCACATCCTTTTCGGTCAGACGCCACGGGATCTCAGGATGACGGCGCATGGTGCCGGTGCCCGAGCACGGCGCATCGATAAAAACCGTGTCGAACTTAACCGGCTTGCCAAGCATGGCATCAAACGATGTCAGTACTTCATCAAGCTCGCAGGCATCACCCGAAACCGTACGAACGCCCTGAATACCGGCCTTATGAAGGCGAGCGAGATTCAGATCGCACTTACGGTCATGAAGATCAAGTGCCGTATGCTGACGCTCATAGCCGGCGCGCTTGGCCTGGCACATCATCACATAGGTCTTGGTACCGCGACCGGCACCAATCTCAAGGCAGCTTCCGGGGCGAGTGGCAGCTGTAGCGATGAGCTGGGCGTTGAGATCAGATGCCACCGCGGCAGCACGCTCAAACACACCCGAAGCAACGGTAACCTGGGCATCAACCGGGGCATGGCAGCCCGGGAAGACAGGCGCGACGAGCTGCGAGATATACGGATCGGGCTTGGTAGCAAAGGCGTTCTCATGAAGGGCCAGCGGCGCGGGGGCCAGATTGCCGGCAAAGTTAAGCGCACCCTCAGGCGTGTCGAACGATGCCATAATGCGAGCGCACAGCCAACGCGGTAGACCCATCAGGCGCGACAGACGAACCAAGCGTCGCTCAGACTCATCTACATCGGACGCAGTGGCAAAGTCCTCAACGTTGTCCGCGACCTTATGCAGCACAGCGTTCGCCAGACCGGCGGCAGACTTAGCTCCGCTGCGCACCAGCTCAACACCCTGACTCACCGCAACGCGGCCAGGCGTATGCAGATAGAGCATCTCGAAGGCCGAGATACGAAGTGCCATGCGCACACGAGGCGCAACCTTTTTAGGCTTATCAAGAAACCGATCGAGCAGCTCGTCCAAAATACCCTGCGTGGCGGCAACACCCAGCGCCAAGCGAGCGGCAAAAGCGGAATCGCGCTGGTCAATGGCCTTGGCAGATGCGCGAGAGGACAGCACGTCACGCGCATACATGCCGCGACGGTCGGCCTCCATCAGCACATCGAGCGCAAGCTTGCGCGCGGGAGACAGCTTACTCATGATAAAACACCCCAGATAAGATCGGCGCCCTGCAGCCCAGCAGCCCAAGCAGAAGCGGCCATAGCACGCTTGCCATCGGGCTTAACCTCGAGCAACTCAACCGAGCCATCGGAAAGACACAGGTAAACACGCTTGGCCTTAACGAGAACCTGACCCTCGCCAAGCGACACATCAGCCGTTGCAGCATCGAGCACGCGCACAGTCTTGCCGGCAATCACGCAACGGGCGGGAGCGGTATCGGACGAAGCCAGCACATGACGCACGAAATTAAGCGCCGCCATTTTCGGATCCAGACGCATCTCCTGCTTAGAAATCTTGGCAGCATGGGTAACGAGCGACTCATCCTGCTCAGTCCAAACAGCAGTGCCGTCGGCAAGCGAAGGAAGCGTGTCAGCCAGCAGCTTGCCACCAAGCACGCCAAGCTCCATCGTGAGCGCCTCGGCATGCTTACCGGCAACCGAGGTCGAGGCCTGAGCACAATAAGCACCAGTATCGACGCCATGCCCGATGCGCATAATAGAGACGCCAGCAACCTCGTCACCAGCAAGAATGGCACGCTGAATAGGAGCAGCGCCACGCCAACGAGGCAACAAGGACGCATGAACATTCACAATGCCGAGCGGCGCCATTTGCAGCACCTCATCGGGCAAAATGCAGCCATAGGCAGCCACGCAGAAAATATCTGCCCGAGCAGCTTGAAGCGCCTCAACGACCTCCGGCGTCATACGATTAGCCTCAATAACCCGCAACCCCAGCTCAAGCGCCTTAGCCTTAACAGGAGACGGCTCAAGCTTCTTACCACGCCCACGAACAGCATCAGGACGAGTAACAACAAGCGCAATCTCATTCCCTGCCTCAACGAGCGAAGTCAAAGAAGGCACAGCAAAATCAGGCGTACCCATAAACACAATACGCATAAAGAACGTCTCCCCTCAACCAAAGCCGAGACGGCTACAAATAACAGCGGAAAGCCAAGTACCCAGCCCATCCGCAATAACAATTCAACAAGAACAAATATACCCAAAACCAAAGAAAGAGCCGCAATAAAAGCAGCTCTCTCAACAAAGGCATTATCAGCGAAGACACCCATCCCTGGCCCAACGGCATCCGGGCGAACCGAGCCAGAACAACGCAGTCCCCGGTGCTGAGCGCCCACATATCGTCCCGCGCGCAGTTTCGCAGCGAAGCGAGTATGTTTGAACACGGGATGTTGGCGTTCAGCACCGGGGATGGTGGGACCTACTCCGTCTCGCCCGGTCGAGCGCCGCGGGCCAGGGCGTCCTGGTACTCCTTGACTGCCTTGAGCCTCTGCATGGGCTTCAGCCGCTCGAACATGGTGTTGCCGTGCAGGTGATCGATCTCGTGCTGCAGGCACACGCAGAACAGGTCACCCGAGGCCTCGTAGCGAATCAGGTTGGCATCCAGGTCATACGCCTCGACGACGACATGGTCGGGACGCTCGATCTCGCAGCTAATGCCGGGGATGGACAGGCAGCCCTCGCTAAAAGGAACGAGGTGGTCGCTCTGCTCCACAATCACGGGATTGATAAGCACGTACGGGTCATAGTCATTCTTGTCGCTGTAGTCGCAGTCGATGGTGACGAGCTGAATAAGCTCACCGATCTGCGGGGCGGCCAGGCCGCAACCGCCGTTCTCGAACATCATCTTCTTCATCTTCTCGGCAAGCGCCTCGATCGCCGGGGTGATCTCCTCGATGACGGCGCACTCCTGGCGCAGACGAGGGTCGGGCGACAGTACGATTCCGTTGGCTTCCATGGCTATCCTTTCGGGTTGTTACATCAAATCATAGGCGTCGACGTCAACGCTCACGCTCACGCCGCGCACAGAGCCCACCTCTTTGAGGCAGGCGTCGATATCATCAGAGACATGGTACCCTACCGGCGACTTTACAAGCAGATGGAAGCGGTAACGGTCCTTGGCTCTCTCGATTACACATGAAGCCGGGCCCAGCACCTGAGGCACGGCGCTCCCCGCCCGCAAAAAGTCGGGCGCGGCGGCATGCCAGCGGCGCTTGAGGAGCTTCGCGATGCGGCCGATGTAGTCCTGCGCGTCGTCTCGGTTCGCCGACCATACCAAGATGTTGACCAGGCGAACAAACGGCGGATACAGCGCGTCGCGGCGCTGGTCCAGGTCGTAGTCGGTAAAAATCGAGCGGTCGTGCTCGGCGACGGCGCGGATGACCGGGTCCTCGGGCAGGTAGGTCTGGATGATAACCTCGCCGGGGCGATCGCCGCGGCCGGCGCGGCCCGCAACCTGCTCCAGCAGATCGTAGGCGCGCTCCCCTGCGCGAAAGTCGGGCAGCTTGAGGGCGAAGTCGGCATTGACCACGCCTACGAGCGTGACCTCGGGAAAATCGAGACCCTTTGCGATCATTTGGGTGCCCAGCAACACGGCACAATCCGCCGCATCAAACTGCTCGAGCAGCTTTTTGTGCGCATCCTTGCCGCGCGTGGAATCGGCATCCATGCGAATAATGGCGACATCCTCGGGAAGCATCTGATGCAGTGCGTCCTCGATCTGCTGCGTTCCCAGACCCATTTTTGCCAGGTAGCGACTGCCACATTTGGGGCATCGGCTCGTGGGCGCGGGATACGGCTGCACGCGCCAAGACGAACCGCAGGTGTGACATTGCAGCGTGTGCGTGCGCTCGTGATATGTAAGCGCGGTGGAGCAGTGATTGCAGGTGGGGACGCATCCGCACTCGCGGCACATAAGGAATGGCGCAAAGCCACGGCGGTTATGCAGCAGCACGGCCTTCTCGCGGCGCTCGACCACACGCTCCAGGCCTTCCATCAGCGGTTTTGAGAACATGGAGCGGCTGCCGTGTGAAAACTCACGGCGCAGGTCGGCAATGCGGACTGTCGGCAGCACGGCGTTTCCCGGGCGCTCGGGCATCTCGACGCGCGTCCAGGTGGCGCCGCTATATGTACCGCGGCGGCAGCGATCGAGAGCCTCAGCAGAAGGAGTGGCGG
>CABURV010000067.1 GCA_902494035.1 uncultured Collinsella sp. | reverse complement strand
GCGCCTTGGGGGCCAGCAGCTCGCAGAACTCAACGCCGTCGGCAAGAGCAAGATCAAGCTCTTCCTCGTCAGCGGGCATCTGCTTCTTGGTGCGGCGATACACCAGGCGCACGTTCTTCACGCCAGCCAGGCGCTTGGCCACGCGGGCCGCGTCCATGGCGGTGTTGCCGGAGCCAATGACCACGACGTCCTCGCCCAGCTCGAGCTTCTCGCCCTTCTTGGCGGCCTCGAGGAACTCCAGCACGTCGAGCTCGGCACCCTCGCCCAGGCCCGCAGAGCCGGGCATCCAGGCACCGGTGGCCACGACCACGTCGGTAAAGCCTTGGGCCTTAAGCTCGTCGATGGAATCCACGCGAGCGTTGAGCTGCGCCTTGGCACCAAAGGCCAGGCAGAGTTCGGCGTCGTGCGAGATATCGTCGCTGGCGATACGGAACTCGGGAATGACGTGACGGACCACGCCGCCGAGCGAATCGCGGGCCTCAAAGATGGTGACGGGCACGCCGGCACGCGTCAGGAAGAACGCCGTCGCCAGGCCGGCCGGGCCGCCGCCGATAACGGCAACGTTGCGCTCGCCGTCGTTGGCGATGGCCTGAGCGCGCAGCTTGGGCAGCACGGCGGTCATGGCCTCGCGGGCGGCCTTGAGCTTGCTGGCGCGAATCTGGGCGCCCTCGGGCTCGTAGAATGCACGCTCGCAGGCACGGCCGCAGGGATGCGGGCAGATGGTGCCGGTGATGAACGGCAGGGCGTTGCGCTCGATGATGATGTTGAGTGCGTCCTCGAAGCGGCCCTCGTCAACAGCCGCCAAGTAGGCGGGAATGTCCTGCTGAATGGGGCAGCTCGTACGGCATGGCGTGGTAAAGCAATCGGAAAGCGGGCTCTTGCCGGCGACCTTGCGGTCGGGCAGCGGGCGCAGCGGCTTCTTGTAGAGCGGGTTGGTGAGCGAGTCGGTCTGGATCGCGGTCACGGCGTCGAGAGAGACGCCCGCGAACGGCTTGCCATCCAGGTCGGTAAACTCGCCTGCCATCTGGCTAAAGCGCTCGTAGCCACCGGGCTTGAGCACGTCGGTCGCCAAGGTAACGGGCCAAATGCCGGCATCGTACAGAGCACGGATGTTGTAGACCGTGGCGCCGCCGGAGTAACTGATGCGCAGCTTGCCATCAAACTGCTCGGTAATGCGGCGGGCAGCCTCGATGGTCAGCGAGAACAGCGAACGACCGGACATGTACATCTCGGTGGAGGGCAGCTCGTTTCTCGTCACGTCGACGGGGAACGTGTTGGTCAGCTTGACGCCAAACTCCAGGCCGCGCTCGGCGCACAGGGCAATCAGGCGCTCGAACATAGGCACGGCGTCGGCCCACTGCAGGTCCTCGCGGAAGTGCGTGTCATCGAAGACGATGTAGTCAAAGCCCAGCTCGTTCAGACGCTGGCGGGCAAACTCATAGCCCAGCAGCGTGGGGTTGCACTTGATGTAGGTGTTGAGGCCCTTCTCGGTGATCAGATAGGTCGCGATGCGCTCGATCTCGGCGGGCGGGCAGCCGTGCAGGGTAGACTCGGTGATGGAGTTGGAGACGCGTGCCGGGATGGACTCGACAAACGCGGCGTCGACATGCTCAAACTTGTCCAGGTTGGCGAGCGCCCACGTGCGGCACTCGTTCCAGACGTCGGAGCCGCTGGCGTCCTTCATGCCCTCGATGTAGGCATCGACCTTGGGGCTCTTAATACCCTCGAGGTCATAGCCCACGGACATGTTAAAGACAAAACCGTCCGGGCTGCCCAGACCGTACTCGCGAGCGATCAGGTGGCAGGCAAACCATGCCTTCACGTACTCGGCAAAGGCCTGCGGAACCTCGAGCTCGGTCGACCACTCGCAGTTGTAGCACTCGTCCTGCGCCACGATGCAGGGCTTGTTCACACACTTGGAGAGCTCCTCGCCGTCCATAACCTGAACGGTCTTGAGCTCAAAGAAGCGGGAACCGGCAACGTAGGATGCCACGATGTTTTGGGCAAGCTGCGTATTGGGGCCGGCGGCCGGGCCAAACGGAGTCTCGATGCGCTCGTCAAAAATGGGAAGCGCGCCCTCCTGGTTGGTCGTGACCATCTTGCGCACGCCAAAGATGGCGTCCTGGGTCTTGTGCTCCTCGATGATCCAGTTCATCAGCTGCGAAAACGGGATCGGCCTCATGATGTCGCTCATAATGAGCTCCTCTCTGTAACGCCCGGCGAGACCGCGCGGCGGGCGCAAATACGGTGTAGCGCTAGCACAGCGCCGGCGACCCCGCGGAGGTCGCCTATACGCGCGTCGGATGCGGCGAAACATCCGACGCGCGTGAATCTACTTGTGAATTAGTAGGTGCGATCGTTGAGCGTGCTCCAGAGCTTCTTGGACTCAGCCATGGTCCACGCGTTGATCTTTTCCTCGTCAATGCCAACGAACTCGCGATCCTTGTACAGGACGCGGCCGTTGATGATGGTGGTACGGCAGTTTTTGCCCATCATGCCAAAGAGCATGTGGCCGTCGATGTTCTCCTCGCTCAGCGGCGTAAAGGGCTTGTAGTCCATAACGATGACGTCGGCAGCGGCGCCGGCCTCGAGTACACCGAGCTTGCGATCGAAGTACTTGCTGGCCATCTTGGCGTTGTTCTCGAACAGCATGGTCATGGCCTCGCACCAGCCCACGTTGGGCATGGCGGCGTTGTGGCGCTGAATGATCAGGAAGACCTTGAGGCTCTCGAGCATATCGTGGGTGTAGGCGTCGGTACCCATGCACACGGGGATGCCGCGGCGGAAGAACTCGAGCACGGGGGCGCAGCCCACGGCGTTGCCCATATTGGATTCGGGGTTGTTGACCAGCCAGGTGCCGGACTCCTTGACGATATCCATCTCGGCGGGCGTCACGTGGATGCAGTGGCCGAGCATGGTGTCGGGACCCAGCAGGTTGTGCTGCAGCAGGCGCTCGACCGGGCTGATGCCACCGCGGTTGAGGCGGGAATCCCACACGTCGTTCATGCCCTCGCACACATGGATGTGGAAGCCGGTCAGGCCGTTGTTGGCCTCGGCCATCTTGTCCATGGTCTCGTCCGAAAGCGTAAAGGTGGCATGTCCGCCAAACATGGCGGCGATCATGTGGTTGTCGTTATCGCGACGCTCCTTGGCGGCCCACTGGGCAAACTCGGCGTTCTCGGCAATGGCCTGGTCGCATTTTTGCTGGCCGCGGCGATCAGAGACCTCGTAGCACAGGCACGAACGCATACCCAGCTCCTGAGCTGCGTCCTTAATGGTGAAGAGGCTTCCCGGGATCTCGCAGAAGCTCGCATGGTGATCGAAGATCGTGGTGACGCCATCGCGGATGGAGTCAAGAATCGTGGCGTAGGCGCTGGCCTTGGTGCCGTCGAGCGTCAGGTTGTCGTCAATCTTCCACCACTGCTGCTCAAGATTCTCCAGGAAGTTGGTGGGGTTGCAGCCCTTAATGGCAAGGCCGCGGGCCAGACCCGAGTAGATGTGGGTGTGGCAGTTGATGAGTCCGGGCATGATGAGGTTGCCCTGGGCGTCGACGTACTCGGCATCCGGGTACTTGGCCTTGAGCTCGCACTCGGGGCCCACTTCGACGATCGTATCTCCGTCAATGGCGACCGCACCGTTTGGAATGAACGGGGTCTGAGCGTTGCGGGTAAAGACGGAACCGTTAGCGACCAGAAGCATGGATGCTCCCTTCGACATCAGGGGCGGGGTTTGACACCTCTGACATGGCGGAGTGCGAAGCGCCGGCCTACACCGGAAACGGGCCCTCTCCCGTCAACGCTTCACCAAAGGGACAAACCCTTTGAAGTGCGGCTTGGCGCCGCATGACGTCGGCGGACGAGGCGATGCGTCCGCCGACGAATAGCACCGAATTGGTTACTTCTTGCTCTCGGGCAAGACCAGATCCACGGCAGCGTCCTTGGCAGCATCGATGTGCTGAGCCACGACCGGCGTCTGCGGAAGAATCAGGTTAAGGACAATGGCCATGATGGCGGTGGGGGTTACAGCATTGGAGCCGATGACGGTGGGCACCCAGGTGGGCATACCCTCACCGGCAAGGCAACCGCTTGCCATCCAGATACCCAGGCCAAAGACGACGGAGGTACCGACGATGGTGGTAGTGCGCTGCGTGAGGCCCTCGCGGGTGAACATGCGCACGCCGTTCATGGTGATGGTGCCAAAGACGCCGACGGTCGCGCCGCCGATGACGGGCTGCGGGATAGCGGAAAGGACGGCAGAGAGCTGCGGGAACAGACCGGCGATGGCAAAGACGGCCGCGATGATCACAAAGACCCACTTGTTGACGACCTTGTTGGAGCAGATGATGCCCACGTTCTGGCCAAGGGCGCTGGTGGGAAGACCGCCCAGCAGGCCGCCGACCATAGAGGTGAGGCCCTGGGACACGATAGCGCCGGAGAGCTCGCGCTCGGTGGGCATACGGTCGATGGAGCCCAGGCAGGCGGCGGAGACGTCACCGATAACCTGAATAGCAACCATGGGGAACACGACGGCGAGGGTAATGCAGACCTCGGGATCAAACTCGAGCGCGTAGGGCATGAGCTTGGGAAGGGCGAAGACCTGAGCGGTGGCGACGCTGGAGAAGTCGATCATGCCAAAGGGGATGGAGACGATCATGCCGACGATCATGCCAAAGAACACGGATCCCAGCTTGAGCGTGCCCTTGCCAAAGTTGGCGAGCGCAAAGACCACGGCGAAGGTGATAAGAGCGACACACCAGGCCTGCGGGGTGCCCCACAGCGGCGTACCCATACCGCCGGCCATATACTTGACGGCCGTGGGATACAGCGAAACGCCGATGGAGAAGATGACCGTACCGGTCACGACGGGCGGGAACAGCCACTTGATCTTGCTGTAGGCCAGACCAAAAAGGACCGCAACGGCACCGCCGACGATCTCGCCGCCCAGCAACGCACCAAAGCTAAAGCCCGAGGCACCCATGGCCTGCAGGGCCGGCAGGAACGCGAACGAAACGCCCATGACGATGGGCAGGCCGCCGCCGATACGACGGAAGGGAGCGAAGGCCTGAAGGGCCGTGTCGATTGCCGAAAGAATGAGCGCAACCTGAATGATGTCGGTGCTCTGCTGGCTATTAAAGCCGTAGACGCCGGCCATGATGACCGCCGGGGTAATGATGCCGGCAAACGATGCCAGTACGTGCTGAAGGGCACACGGGATCATTTCCTTAACGGGAGGCACGCCTTCGCGAGTGAACAGGGCTTCAGTGCCGTTCGTAACCGTCTCCTGGGTCATTTGACCACCAATCCTCGAAATAGTTGTTTTCGCATCTAACGCTCTATTGTGACGCAGTGCGGGGTTGAGGTTGTGCCTTCGTTGCATATCGTATTAAAGATGATTCTCATTCTCAATAATAATTTTTTGTTATCAGACTATTCTTCAGCTGAGATAACGCATTTCCGCAGGTCAGGAAAGTGTCTGGTCAAAATAACATCTTACTTTTCTTTTGGTCAACCGTTTACCGCTAAATTCCTACCGTTCGTCTGTATTACGCAATGTACCTGCGGATATACGAGATGATGAGCAGCGTGTTACCATGATAAAAAATTGTTATGAACACTTCGATAGAACCAAAAGGAGTTGCCCGTGAACGAGACCGTACGTCGCTTTTTGCCGATGGTCGATTTCCTGGAGCAGATACTCGGCAAAAACAGCGAAATCGTGCTGCACGATTTCTCGGATCCCGACCACGCCATCGTCGATATTCGCAACGGCATCGTGAGCGGCCGCAAGGTCGGCGGTCCCGCCACCGATCTGGCACTCAAGATCATGCACGACGCCAAGTATCGCGACCTGCCGTTTATTACGGGCTACGAGGGACGCGGTGCCGGTGGCAAGACGCTGGAGTCGGCGACGTACTTTATCCGTGAGGACAACAAGATCGTCGGCATGCTTTGCGTCAACACCGATCTTTCCACGATACGCTCCATCAACGCCATGACTCAGCAGCTCATGGCCTGCTTCGACGCTGTGCCAAGGCAGTCGGAGCCCGCGTCTATCGAGGTCGAAAGTCTTTCGGAGTCTACGCAGGAGCTCATCGACCGCAGTATTTCCGAGTTGCTGAGCGCGCGCGGGCTGGATGTAGCGTCGCTTGGTCAGAGCGACCGCGTTGACGTCATTCGCCACCTCAACGGCAACGGGGTGTTTATGCTCAAGGGCGCCGTGGCCTGCGCCGCCACCGCGCTGGGTATCTCGGAGCCCAGCGTCTACCGCTACCTGCAAAAAGTCCGCAAGGAAGGCTAAACGTTAACCCTTGGGGACGGAGGGAAACGGATCATTTTTGTCGCATCGCTTGACAAAAGACCCTGCAGTTCACACGCACTGCAGGGTCTTTTTTGCATGTCATGTTTTGTTTTCGCCAGCGTCTTAGAGAGCGGCGACGACCTCGATCTCGACCAGACCGCCGGCCGGAAGAGCGGCAACCTGGAAAGCGCTGCGCGCGGGGAACGGAGCCTCGAACTTGGAAGCGTAGATCTCGTTCACGGCAGCGAAGTCGGCGATGTCGGCCAGGTAGACCGTAGTCTTGACGACATCGGCAAAGGTGGCGCCGGCAGCGGTCAGCAGGGCCTCGACGTTAGCAAGGGACTGCTTAGCCTGGGCCTCGACGCCCTCGGGCATCTTGCCGGTTGCGGGGTCGATGCCCAGCTGGCCGGACAGGAACACCATGTTGCCGGTCTGGATGCCGGGGGAATACGGGCCGATGGCTGCAGGTGCGTTATCGGAAGACACGACGGTCTTGCTCATGTTTTTCTCCTTACGATCAGATAGAGAGCGTGAGCGCGGCGTTCACACCGGGAGGCACAATTCGGTCTGAACACCGCGCTTGATTTGGGATAGTACTCAAGGTTTCCGCGCGATGCAAGATTATTATCACGTTGCGAGAATATTTTATCGCTCAACGGCGCCTGTCGACCGCTGAACGGCACGACCGGACGGTGAAGCTCAAAATGATCCGTTTCCCTCCGTCCCCATCGGATCAGGTGATCCATAGGGGACGGAGGGAAACGGATCATTTTTGCTGCAAGGGCTGCTGAAGACTTTATCCTGCTTGGGCCACAGGGCTCGTCCGCCGCAACAGCACCACTATACTTTTGAGTATCTGAGCATTTTGAAAGGCAGGATATGACCGTAACCGCCAGTCGAACCACCAACCGCAGACCCGAGCTCTTGGCGCCCGCCGGAGGGCCCGAGCCCTTTGCCGCCGCACTCGCCGCCGGGGCAGACGCCATCTACTGCGGCATGGGCAGCTTCAACGCCCGCCGCAAGGCCACCAACTTTACCGACGAGGCCTTTGAGCAGGCCTGCCGTGCTGCACACCTGGCCGGGTCGCGCGTCTACGTCACGGTCAACATCGTCATCAAGCAGTCCGAGATGGGCGATGCGCTGCAACTCATCCATCGCTGCTCCACGCTGGGCGCCGACGCCTTCATCATCCAGGACTGGGGCCTGTTCTTTGAGGTCAAGCGCACCATGCCCGGCATCGAGACGCATATCTCGACCCAAGCGAACATCCATGACGACCGCGGAACCCTTTGGTGCCGCGAGCAGGGCGCCGACCGCGTGACCCTCTCGCGCGAGCTTTCCATCGACGAGATTGCCGCCATTCACGATGCCGCGCCCGATGTGGACCTTGAGGTCTTTAGCCACGGCGCCATCTGCTTTTGCTACTCGGGTCTGTGCCTGCTGTCGAGCTTTGCTATGGCGGGCCGCTCGGCCAACCGCGGCATGTGCGCTCAGCCCTGTCGCCTGCCTTACGAGCTGATCGACGAGAACGGCCGCGCGCTCTCCCCCGCCGGCCGCGAGCGCGCGCTATGCCCGCGCGACACCAACACTTCGCAGCTTGTTCGCCGTCTGTATGACGCCGGTGCCGCATCGCTCAAGCTCGAGGGCCGCATGAAGGCGCCCGATTACGTGTACTCCATCGTTGATGTGTATCGTCACGAAATTGATGACATGCTGGCAGGGGTCGCCGTTGCCAAGGACGAGGAAGCCGCCCGCCAGCGCCAGCTCAAGCGCTGCTTCAACCGCGACTTTACGCACGCCTATCAGGACGGCACCTCGGGCGACGAGATGATGAGCTACGAGCGCTCCAACAACCGCGGCCAGATCGTGGGCACGGTGCTGGGCAGCCGCCCGGCCAACCGCGATGTGCGAGGCCTCAAGCCCGACGACCGCCGTCGACGTGCCGCCATCGCCCGTATTGAGCTGTTTGAGCCCGTGGGCAAGGGCGACCTGCTGGAGCTTCGCCACGACGATGAGTTCGACCAATTCCTGACCACCATTGCCGCCGATGATGCCGCAGCCGGCGATATCATCGAGTGCCGCGTGCCCCGTAGCATGCCCGAGGGTTGCCGTGTGCGCGTGATTCGCAGTCAACGCGCCATTGACGCTGCCGGCGCCGCGCTCAAGCGCGATGTGCTGCGCCGCCGCGCCGTAGATGTGTCCGTCGTGGCGCGTCTGGGCGAGCCGTTTACCGTTACGCTCACCTGCTGCGACGACCCCGCGCTTACCGCCACCGCCACCGGCTTTACCGTCGAGGCCGCCAAGACCCGCGCCGTCGAGGCGGCAGACCTGGTTGAGCATGTGGGCCGCATGGGCTCTTCGCCCTTTGAGGCAGCGAGCTTTGACATTTCGCTCGACGCCGGCTGCGGTATGGGCTTCTCCGCCGTGCACAAGGTGCGCGCCGCCGCCTGTAAAGCGCTCGAGGAGGCCATT
>CABURV010000066.1 GCA_902494035.1 uncultured Collinsella sp. | reverse complement strand
CCTCGTTGCGGCGCGGCTGCGCCTATGGCACTTCAACATCATTGTCGCAGCCCCGACCCGCGGTCACGAGCGGGGGCTCCTGTCTTTTCAGTGCCCTCGGATTGGGTCATAGTGTCTGTCTGTGCCATAACATCGGCGCTACCTTGGCTGTTGAAAATGATCCCAGATGTAGTCTTTGGGGACGTTCTTAAACGACTATGACCCCTTTGCACCAGTTTCTGTCGAGTCGGTGCTTCTTGCGGGTTGCCCGTATAATGGTTTGCGTATGAACCGCAACCAAGGAGTTCCAGTTTATGGACCAGAGCCTTTTTAAATTCGACCTGATCGCCGAGGACCCGACGACGCATGCGCGTGCCGGCGTGCTGCACACCCCGCACGGCGACATCGAGACGCCGATCTTTATGCCCGTGGGCACCAAGGCAAACGTCAAGGGTATTCCTACCGAGACCGTCAAGCAGCTCGGCGCCCAGATCGTGCTTGCCAACACCTATCACCTGTCCATGCGTCCCGGCGAGGACACCATCGCCGAGCTGGGCGGACTGCACAAGTTTATGAACTGGCATGGCCCCATTCTTACCGACTCGGGCGGCTTCCAGGTGTTCAGCCACAACGACGCCGTTAAGCTCACCGACGAGGGTGTGCGCTTTATCGTCAACGATTACGACGGTCGCCACGTGTTCTGGACGCCCGAGGACAACATGGAAATCGCCATGAAGCTCGGCTCCGACATCTGCATGCAGCTCGATCAGTGCCCGGGCTATCCCGCCACGCGCGCCTACGTTGAGCGCGCCGTTGAGCTGTCGAGCATGTGGGCCGAGCGCTGCTATAAGGCGCATACCCGCGACGACCAGGCGCTCTTTGGCATCGTTCAGGGCGGCATGCACCTGGACCTGCGCTTGCGCTCGCTGCGCCATCTGGAGGAGTGCGGCGACTTCCCCGGTTACGGCATCGGCGGCTACTCGGTGGGCGAGGACCACGAGACCATGTTCGAGACCCTGGCACCGCTCGTAAGCGAGTACATGCCCAAGCACAAGCCGCGCTACCTGATGGGCGTCGGCAACCCCACCACCCTCGTGCGCGGTGTGGGTGTGGGCATCGACATGTTCGACTGCGTGCTGCCGACGCGCACGGGCCGCATGGGTACGGCGTTCTCCAGCGAGGGTCGCCTCAACTTCCGCAACGCGCGCTTTGCGCACGACGACGGCCCCATCGATCCCACCTGCACCTGCCCGGTGTGTACGGGCGGTTACAGCCGCGCACTCATTCGCCACATGGTCACGCAGAAGGAGATGCTCGGCGGCATTCTGCTGTCGATGCACAACATCTACTACCTGCTCAACCTTATGCAGCGTGCCCGTCAGGCCATTATCGAGGGCCGTTACGGCGCATTCGTGAGCGATTGGATGAATAGTCCTGCCGCGGTGGATTACTAAGGGCGACAGACACGCTTGCAGAGCGTGAGCAACGGCAAAGGTTGAGTGGCAGCCGCTCGTCACATTCGCTGAAGCCGGCTGCGCGACCGCTGACCGATGCCTTGCAAGCGAATAACGCATCGTGGGTACCATACCGAATAGTTGATGTTCGGGCGGGTGTTTGAAGCATGGCGTCGACCCCGCCCGCTTTTCTTTTTCTCGATAGGAGTACCCATGATTAAGAATGAGAACGTCGAGGGCGAGCCCGCCTACGACGAGACGTACCGCCGCGGTCCCGTGGTCATGCGCGGCCCCATGATTCCTAAGGACAACACCTACGCCAACCTGCTGGCGCCCGAGGAGTCGACCGATTGGTTGCACGCCGACCCGTGGCGTGTGCTGCGCATTCAAGCCGAGTTTGTCGATGGCTTTGGCGCGCTTGCCGAGCTTGGGCCTGCGGTGACCATCTTCGGTAGCGCCCGCACGCCCAAGACCGATCCGCTCTACAAGGCGGCGCGCACGGTCGGTCGCAAGATTGCCCAGCGCGGCGTGGCGGTTATCACCGGTGGCGGCCCTGGCGTTATGGAGGCGGCTAACAGGGGAGCGGCGAGCGCCAACGGTAAGTCAGTTGGCTTGGGCATTGAATTGCCGCACGAGCAGGGGCTCAACAAATACGTGAACCTCGGTATGGACTTTCGCTACTTCTTTGTGCGCAAGACCATGTTCGTCAAATACAGCTCGGGCGCCATCGTGTTTCCCGGTGGTTTTGGCACGCTCGACGAGATGTTCGAGGTGCTCACGCTGGTGCAGACGCACAAGGTCAAGCGCATGCCGCTCGTGCTGGTGGGCAGCGAGTACTGGCAGGGCCTATTCGACTGGCTTAACGGTCCGGTGATGAGCGCCGGTATGATCAGCCCGCTCGATCCGGATCTGGTACACATTACCGACGACCTCAACGAGGCCGTTGACATTGCCCTGAGCGGGCTGATGTAGGGCGCTGTGACTGTTGTTATAGTAATGTGAACGGCATACTGATGCTATTTAACATCAGTATGCCATCAAAACGGGGTATACTGATGCAAAAGACGAGGCGAGGAGGTCGCGTATGTCTACTGCAACGGTTAAGCCTACGACGGTTCGCATCGAAGAGGGGCTCAAGGAACAGGCGACTGAGTTCTTGGATTCGGTCGGCCTCAGCCTCAATTCCTATCTCAATCTTGCCGTTCGGCAGCTTGTAAATCAGCGAAAGATTCCTTTTGAGATTGTAGGAAGGGCGGAGGTGCCCAACGAGGCGACGAGGCGTGCCATGGTGATCGCCGAGGCTCATGAGTTGGGGATTTTGCCGGACGATAGCCCGTCATTCAACAACGCTGATGAGCTTATGTCATTCCTCGATGAGGAATAGCGATGTTCGAGATTAAAGTCGAGGCTCAATTTAGGGCGGACTACAAACGAACGATGCGCATGCATCCGCAGCTAAAGAGTGAGTTTAAGGCGGCAGTCGCAGAGCTTGCAGCTCACGGCTCGCTTCCCGCGGAATATGGCGCCCATGAGCTTTCAAACCCGGGCGGAAACTACAACGGCCACATCGATTTCCACCTATCCGATGGCTTGGTCGACGTGGTCGTTCTCTACTTACCGCATAAGACTAATCCTGTGATCCGGCTGGTCAGAATGGGCTCGCATGAGGAGCTGTTCCAGGGCCCGCAGGGCTGATTGCCGATTTCTAAGTTGCGGTGGAATAGGGATTGATTGACGGCTAATAAGTCAAAAACAGTCCCTATTTCACCGCAACTGCTGGGGGTACCCCGTTCGTCGCCGCGGCCTCCGGTTCCACTTTTCGCTGAATTTCGCTCAAAAGCTCGGCTGCGACTTCGCTGCTTTTGAAACGAATGCTGCAGTCTTCTTTCTTTGGGAAAGCCAGCAACGGAATAGCTCCGTACCAGACAGTTTCCTCGTCAATCACTGATGCGCACAGGCGTCCTTCGGCTTTGATGAGATAGTTGACGTTCATCTCGGCAAAAATCGCTTTCACGTCATCGCGTGGAGTTGAAGCAATAGAAATCTCAAGGGCAATTCCACGGGTAGCGGCATCCGCGAGTGCAGCGGCGAGCTTTTCAAGGCATGCGGCGGACGCGTAGGGTGCGGCAATAAAAATGCTTTTCGATGCGTTCTCGATGTCATTCACTAAAGCCTCCACGGCTCTTGCCGACCTAACGAGGATGTTTCGATCGTCCTGTCTGTTGTCGTTTGCCGCAAAGACTTCATACCCCAGCTTGGCGTAGGTCTTGAGCCTCTTTTGGTACATGCGCGCGAACATGGGTATCGACAGGTCAACATAGTCGAATATCTCAACCCGCTGTTTGCCCTCGTGGCTTCTGTGTAGCCTACCTGCCTGCTGCGTTATGCTGCCGTCCCAAGATATTGGAGTGGCAATGAGCAAAGTGTCAAGGTAAGACAGGTCGAAGCCCTCGCCCAGAAGACTTTCAGTTGCGACGATGATTCGATGATCATGCTCAAAGCTGGGAAGACTCTTCAGTATTGCTTTTCTTTCTTTGGCGTCGATTTCTCCGGTTAAGAGTATGGGTTCGTGTCCACGGCTTTGAAGTAGCCTGCATAGCTCTTCGGCATGCTTTTTTCTTTTAGATAGCACAAGCGGATGCCGGCCGTTTGATGCGGCCTCGAGGGCGTCCTCGATAATTGCTTCGTTTCTCGCGGCGTGTACACACAGGAGATCGAGAATTTGGTTAAAGGATGCTCCTGGTCCGTAGGTGGGTAATCGAATTCCGGTGAAACGCGGTCTAACAATGCGCTGAATCCCCTGTTGGATTGCTTGCGTTTTTGGATCGACGACATAGCGAACCGGGCCGCAGAGCATCGAGAGTGCCCGCGTGAGTCCGTCCGAACGCTCGGGCGTTGCGGAAAGGCCATATACATATTTGGCAGGAGCGGACTTGAGGACAAGCTCAAGCTGTGGCGCGGCCGCATGGTGGCATTCGTCACAGATGATGAGACTGTAATCGCGAACGAACTCCTTGGCTAATGACTCGCCGGTTTGGGGATCCTTGCCGGATAGCGACTGGAATGAAGCAATGTCGATGAGACGGCTTATGGCGGTCTTGCCTCCTCCGATTTGCCCAATGAGCGGAGGCTGTCTTTTGCTGATTCGTCCCTTTGGGGTTCGGACGGGCTCTCTGTTGTCCGTGATGTCGAGAAATCGTTCGAGTTGGGATTTCCATTGGGCAATGAGCGCAGTTTTAGGAACGATGACGAGCGTTGGAAGACCAATGGCAGCAATAAGATAAGCTCCGATGACGGTTTTGCCGAACCCCGTCGGTGCGGACATGATCCCGTCTTCATAGCTGAGCATCTGTTCAGCGACAATTTGCTGTTCAGGGCGAAGAGTCCCTTTAAATGCCATCGCAATTGGATGGCTCGACTTGCGTTTGTCTGAATAGTGGGCAGAAACGCCGGCTTCTTGAAGCAGCCGCTCAAGTTGAACCTTGCAGCCTCTGGGAATCGCGACGTAGCCATCTCTAAGTTCGCTGAGGTCTATGAACCGCGGTTTGCCGAATACCGATTGATGCATAGATTGTGCGCGGAAGAATTCTGGGTTGGCAAATGTTGCAAGCCTGCGGACTTCCATTTGAGCTGCGGGACTCAGAGATTTTTCGGGGATATAGAGCATATCGGTCTGCGTGACGGACAGCGATGACGGGAAGTCCCGCGGTGTGAGCGGAAGCCGCTTTCGCAGTCTCTGGGAATGTGGCACACCGGTGTTTGCCGCCGCAACGGCTGCTATTCCATGTGACCTATTTTCGATGCTCTCGATCAGATTTTGCACCGTCACGCGCGGGATTAACTGGATTTGCGAAAGGTAAAGCCATTGATCGGGAAAGGGCTCAAATTGCTCGTCAACAAATACGCTGTTCCCTTTTCGCTGCGCTTTTCCTTGAAAAGGCAGCGCTATGAGATTTCCAAAGCCGCCCTCAGGAATGGTGGACTGCGCGGGCAGCATTCGGTCAAATGCTTTGAAGGTGATTGTCTTGTTCAGTATCGCCGCTTCGGTGATAAGGCTGCTTCCAAAATCTCGTGCGGTCTTTGCGCTGACGAGCTCTAGGAAGAAAAACCAGACATGTGCGCCGTCGCCCGATCTCGATCGCTCAACTGCGACATCGATTCCGTGGCTTTTTGCGACATGTCGAATGGCTTTCGTCGCTTCTTTCCAATCGGCTCCGTCAAAATCGATGACCAGGACTTTCGTGTTACTGTCTTTATCGAGCACATATTGGCCTATAACGTCTCGAAGCCTATCGTCATTGCCTCTGAAATGGGCGATGATCGCGGCATCGCTCAACTCGGGGAAGACGCGGCTGCTGCATTCCGTGCATTTGACTCTCTGGTGGCTTGCTTTGGGGCAAATGCCTGACTTCCACTCATTTGCGCAGGCGGGCGTATAACCAATTCCTCCGTCTTTTCTGCGGTACCCATGAGCGTAGACATCTTTGCGGCCAGTAAAGAGATTGCGGAAGAGCTCGAGTTTGTCGCGCGCTGGGCTTGCGCTGGTGACGATATCTTCGATCCGCGCCCGTCTATCGAAAGAATCGCCAGCTTTCTCCCATTCTTCCAGCGTTGTATAACGGATGTCTGGACCGCTGCTGCAGATAACGATTTGCTTGCGCGGATCCGAAGCGTGGACGACCGTTTTATTGAATTTGAATAAGGCGCTCCCGAAAAGGGCGTATTGATGCGTACCGTTGCTCATTTGAAAGCCATTCTTATCAGCGTTCATTGGGATGAGGGTACGTCATTTCAGCTTTATGAGATACGCGACTTCGATTTTGGTTCGGTAATAGTGGGGTACCGATCCGTGAGTGGCAATCAGCCGGTGCCAAAACGTGCGGCGGCTGTTGTTAAAGGTTTTTGACGGCTATGGGGCGGGTTGGCGGCGTGGGGAGGGGTTTTCGAATGACCCCGTGGTCAAATAACGTTAAATGTGAGTACTGCTGTTAATGTAGTCTCATTACATTTGGCAAGAATAGAATACCAATTCGACATTATTCTATATATCTAACCTACCAAACACGGCATTTTGAGCCTTGGCAAGGCGTGAAATTAATCGAAACGATCGATTCGGCGAGATTTTGCTGCTACTAATTTGGTGGCAGTACTCATATTTGCCATTTTTTGTCCAGTGGGTACCGCGAGGGGGTCTGTTCGACTGGCCCAACGGCCCGGTGATGAGCGCCGGTATGATCAGCCCGCTCGATCCGGATCTGGTACACATTACCGACGACCTCAACGAGGCCGTTGACATTGCCCTGAGCGGGCTGATGTAGGGTAGCAAAAATGGAACGGGGCTAAAAAGACCGGTGCGTAACGTTACATGTCAGTCATTTTAGCCCCGTCCCAAATGAACTGCTTCTAAGTTGCGGTGGAATAGGGATTGATTGACAGCTAATAAGCCAAAACGGTCCCTATTTCACCGTAAATGATGTGGGCGTCCCTAGCGAGTTGGCTGGTAGCGGGGGCAGTAGCTGATGGCGATGGCGTCGACGCCTACATGGGTGGCGATGGTGCAGCCGATGGGGCCGGTGCCGGCGTCTACGTAATCCTGGCCCGCGAGTGCCTCGTTGACAAGCTCCTGCTCCTCGGCGGCGCCGGTCGTGAGCACACGCACGCTTGAGCCCGGATGCTCGTCCAAAAACGCGAGGCAATCTGCCATGGTGTTGGCGACGATGCGCTTGGCGCCGCGACCCTTCTTGATGGCCTTGATCTCGCCCGACTGCCACTCCGGCGAAACGGCCAGGCGAATGTTGAGCATCTGCGTGAGCTGGCCGGCGAGCTTGGGCGCGCGGCCGTTCTTAACGAGGTTCTCGAGCGTGCGGGGAATCAGCAGCAGGTGGGCGTCGGGCAGCGTCGCGCGGATCTGCGCCTCGGTCTCGTTCAGGCTGCGGCCATCTTCGCGCATGGCCCGCGCGTACTCCACCAGCAAGCCCTCGGCGCCCGAGCCAGTGCGCGAATCGATGCAGCGCACGTCGAGCTCGTGGGTCTCGGCGACCAGGCATGCGTTGGAATAGCAGGCGGACCATTCGCTGCACAGCGAGATAAAGATGGCGCTATCGTGGCCGTCGGCGCGCACGCGGTCAAAGAGTGCCTTGAACTCGCCGGCGCTCGGCTGCGAGGTGTGTGGCAGCTGCTCGGAGCCGGCCATGCGGGCGACGTATTCCTCGGCGGTAATCTGCACCTGGTCGAGCAGGTCCTCGCCCTCGATAATCACATGCAGCGGAATCACGTAAATGCCGAGCTCTTGGGCGCGGGCGGGGGAGATGTCCGACGTGGAGTCGGTTATGATGGCAAAAGACATAATTGCACCTTTCGTTGGGGCGCGACGGCGCCGCCTTCTGAGAGCAAAGTGCGACAAGTATAGTGGAGTTGCTCTACATTGCTAGGTTAAATTGTTGAATAGTCAACAGTTTGAAGTGTCGGTGTGGAAATCGTCAACTGGGGAAGAGGGATGCCGATGGAGGCGCTGGAGATATGCAAGCGGCCGGTCGTGCTGTTTGATTTTGATGGCACGGTGGCCGATACGGGTCGGGCGGTGATGACCTCGACGCGCAAGACGCTGGCTGCACGCGGGTTTTCGGAGGCGCAGATGGGTGACCTGCGTCGCATGATCGGGCCGCCCCTGTGGAAAAGTTTTCACGACTTTTATGGCTTCTCCCGCGAGGAGTCGCTTGTGGTGGCTGACGAGTACCGTGCCTTTTTTGATGAGCTGGGACCGGAAGAGTATCCCGTGTTCGATGGGATCCCCGCGCTGCTGGATGGGTTGGCCGCTCAGGGCAAGCGTATGGCCGTGGCGACGTCGCGCATGGAGGCGAAGTGCGTCGATATGGTGCGTGAGCTCGGGCTTTCTCAGTTTGAGGCGGTGGTTGGCATGAATCCGCCGCAGGGACGCGAGACCAAGGCCGATTCGGTCCGCGATGCCCTGGCGGCGCTCGGCGCGACGGCCGACGATGCCGTGATGATCGGCGATCGCTTTAACGATGTGGAGGGCGCGCACGCGATGGACGTGCCGTGCATCGGCATTTATTCGGGCGCGGCAGCGCCGGGGGAGCACGAGGCCGCGGGCGCCGATGCGGTGGTGCACTCGGTGGCCGAGCTTGCTAAACTTTTCGCTATCTAATAGACATAATGTGAGGGGCGGGCGTACCCGTCGCTCATTGGTAAGGAGGTCGTCCATGAATCAGGTGGAGCAGAGCGTCGCTGAGTATGTCGACGAGGTCTGGGAGGATGTCGTCGCTGATATCGAGCAGCTGGTGAGCTATCCGTCCGTGGCCGTTGCTGCCGATGCGGAGCCCGG
>CABURV010000065.1 GCA_902494035.1 uncultured Collinsella sp. | reverse complement strand
CTAGTCGAAGCACTCTGAACAGATTGGGGCCCACCGGCCGAAAGGCCTGGCGTCAGCATGTCGCGATTCAGTCTCGCAAACGGCATTCCCAGGTTGACAAAACTATAGGAACACCCCCCACCTCACCCCGCGCTATACTCGTCCGCATGGATATCAACGCATGCAACATAGCAACACACGCCGTGGGCGCACCAGCAGCGGCCGCTCCCGTGCCCGTCGTGGGCCGCTTTGCCCCGTCGCCCTCGGGCCGCATGCACCTGGGCAACGTGTTCAGCTGCCTGTGCGCGTGGCTTTCAGCCCGCAGCCAAGGCGGCAGCATCGTGCTGCGCATCGAGGATCTGGACGATCGCTGCAAGCGCCCGGAACTTGCCGCTCAACTGATTGACGACCTGGCCTGGCTAGGGCTTGAGTGGGACGAAGGCCCCTACTACCAGCACGATCGCCTCGACCTGTACGAGAGCGCCTTGCACCAGCTACAAGACGTCGGCCTCACCTATCCCTGCTTTTGCACGCGCGCCGAGCTCCACGCCGCGAGCGCGCCGCATGCCAGCGACGGCACACCCATCTACCGTGGCGCCTGCCGAAGCCTTTCGGCCGAAGAAATCGCCCGCCGCAGTGCCCTGCGCGCTCCGGCCACGCGCCTGCGCGTGCCCGCCGTCGACGACCTCGCAGACGATGTGGTCGAATTCGTTGACCGCACGTACGGAGCCCAATGCGAGGCACTCGCCACCGAGTGCGGCGACTTTTTGGTGCGTCGCAGCGACGGCGTGTTTGCTTATCAGCTGGCCGTGGTGGTCGACGACGCCGCCATGGGCGTCACCGAGATCGTACGCGGATGTGACCTGCTTGGTTCCACGCCGCGCCAGATCTATCTGCAACATCTGCTGGGACTGCCCACACCGCGCTACGCGCACATTCCGCTGCTCATGTCGCCGGACGGCCGCCGCCTTTCCAAGCGCGATCGCGATCTGGACCTGAGCGAACTACGCGCACGATTTGGCACGCCCGAGGCACTGTTGGGATGGCTCGCCGGGCAAACAGGCATCGCGCCGGACACCACGCCGCGCTCTGCCGAACAGCTGGTCGAGCACTTTAGATGGGACGTCATCCGTGCGCACCGCGAGAACATCACTGTAACGGTCGAGTAGCCAGCCACCCCGCCTCTACGCAACATCCCAGGGCTGGAGTTCGTCACCCAAGCGAACGATGCAGTCGTAGAGCACGGTATGGCGCTCGGCCGGGTTGGCATCCCGATGAAAATGCCCGTAATACCAGCGTTTGTAGTCCATGCGATCTTCCAGCTCATCGAAAAATGCCGTAAGTCGATCAACCGTGGGGCAATTCCAGCTGGATGCCGGATAAAGCGTGGGCGAAAGCATGCGCGTAGAGCAGGTGTGGGTGATCACGTAGTCGACCTTCCAGCCCATGCTCTCGAGCTTTGCCCGCGCCTCCTCAAAGTTGCGCTCGTCCGGCAGCTCCTGCGGCCACCAGCTGGAATACGGAATGCGGTATTCCTTATCCACGCTCGTGGCGCCGCCCATGGTAAAGATCGTTGAGCCGTCGAGCTCAAAAACCTCGCCGCGCGTCAGGCGTCGGATGGGCGAGGTGTCCGACAGGCGCTGCATCAGGCCGCCGTGCCACAGTTCCATGGGACGCTCCGCCCAGTGATCGAAACGTTCGTGGTTGCCGTCGACGAACAGCAACGTATAGGGGCGCGACTCCAGCCAAGCGATATCGGCGCATTCCTCGGCAGAGAAATCCCACGGAAAGCCAAAGTCGCCGGCGACGATGAGATAGTCGTCGCTCGTCAGGCTATCCCCAAGCTCCCAGTCGCGCAGCTTTTGCATGTCGAGCCCACCGTGAATGTCGCCCGTCACATAGACCGTCATCGGATCACCACTTCCCTGCAAGTCGCTAGCCCGCATTCTGCACGATTACTAAGCTAACCGTTCCAGCCCTTCCATCCCTTAGGGCTTACCCCTCGTTCTTCCATCCAAACGGGTCAAGCACCCAAAAAACCAGATCGAGCACGCCGCCGGTCATCATGGCGCCGGCAAGGGCCATGCAAACGTGCAGGGAACTGGCACTTCGGAGCACGTCGAATGGCCCCAGAACAGCCAGCAGCGCGACCGCTGCGCCGGCTACGCACAGCGCGAGGCACGGCCCCGCGTCCTTGACGCACTTCTTTGCGAGATGCTTGGTGTTGTCACTCATCAATATCGAACTCCTTAGAGGGTCGTTGTTTGGGTACATGCCGCCGCGGCAGAGCAGGACGGCAGGGTAAGTGTCACATGTCGTGCGGACACAGCTGAAAGCCCTCGCGCAAAAAACAGCGCGCCGCAGGATTCGTATCACCTGCGGCGCGCCGAAAATGATCCGCTTTCCTCCATCCCCAACGGATCAACTGAGTTGGTGCCGCCCGACGGAAAGGAAGAAGCCGGCGGCGTCACGAGCTGTGGCAATGTCGCTAGGCATAGGAAACAGACGCGCTCCAAACGCCCTAAGCCCCAAGCCTACCCATTAAGAAATCGACTGCAGAAACGATTTTGATACCGTCGATGTCGGTCGGATGGCTCCCCTGACGAACGACAATGATCTTCTCGTAACCGCCGGTAATCTTCTCGAGCGATCTGAGCTCAAATGGACGCAGCTCGCGCTTACGCGTCGCCTCCTCGTCAATCGACTCTGTAACCTGAATAAACTTACGATCCGAGCCGTCGCCGATTGCAACGAAGTCGATTTCGGCATCTCGAAGATGACCCGTGAAGACTTGATATCCGTCATAGACAAGGCGATTGTAAACGGCATTTTCGAGAACACGCCCACTGTCGCTGCCGCGATACCCATCCAAGAAAGCTCGAAGCCCCAGATCCTCAATGTAGAATTTGCCACCGGTCTTCAAAATGTCCCGACCCTTAATATCAAATCGGCGCGCATGCGAAAAGATATAGGTCTCCTCAAGGGCGGACACACAAGTGTCCACGACGCCATGCGAGGATTTCAGCCCGTTCTCCGCCAGCGTGCCAACAATCTTGTTAATTGATGTCGGGTTTGAAATGTTATCGGCCAAGTAGGAAGTGACGCGGTCGAGCACACTCCTGCTCGTCACCGACCGTCTACCCCGACGCGCCTCGCGAGCCAAAATGTCGCGCCCGACGATTGTTTGGTACGTGCTCCAGATATAGTCCTTCATTTCCTGCTCCAGCAGTTTTGAAGCAGCGAGAAACGGCAGGCCTCCAAACACAAGATAACGGTCGAGAAGATCGTCGAGCGCAACAATGTCCTCCCGACCAAAAACAGCGAGCCTATTCGTGACGTCAGTCGGACCAAGAAAGTCGACATATTCCGAAAAAGTGAGCGGATGCATCCGAATCTCGACATACCTGCCCGAGATTAAGGTCGCAATCTCAGACGACAGGAGAAAAGCATTCGAACCCGTAACATATATATCGCAGTCCCGGTCGACACGAAGTGCGTTAATCGCCTTCTCCCATCCGGCAACCTCCTGGAGCTCGTCGAAGAAGAGATAGCACCTCTTACCAGCAGGCATTAGGCCGTCGACGTGGCGGTAAAGCTCTCGCCAATCACGCACGCCCTCCAGCTCAAACGACTCCATCTTAAAGGTCAAAAGACATTCGGATGGAACGCCGTTATCCTCAAGATGTTTGCGCATCATGTCCAGAAGCGTCGATTTGCCACAACGGCGCATACCCGTTACGACCTTGATGACATCCGCATCACGAAAGGCAATCAATTTCTCGAGATATCGATTTCTAGGGACCATCCGTTTATCCATCGCCCGCCCCAATCTGCAAGTTTTTCTCACAGCATGACAAGAACTTGCGAGTTTTGCAAGTTTTTCTCACGTAGCGACAAGAACCTGCATATCCGTCCGTGGCCATTTGCAGTCGGATTCCGGCGAGGCTATGACAAGCAACTTGCCACATGGCCGACACGGAGCCATGGCATGCGCGGAATCTTGGGGGCAGGACTTCTCCCAGCAGCCTATAAGACGAAAACACATACACATAGATAGAGAGAGGCCCAGCAAGACACGGCACCAAGGCCGCAGCCACAAACTTGAGTAGCCGATAGTCTAAAAATCACATACGCCCAAAACACGAACGGTCGATCTGTTATCCTGGCGCCAACATAGTCTTTCGAAAGGTTTGGCCGGGATGACTACGCAGCAGCAGATTGATATTGAATTCGACTCGCTTGCACGCGGGAACGATTCACCCAAGCTCATCGCCAACTCAAAGGCGACAGGCGGAACACTACTATCCGTTATCAAGGAGCAGCTCTCAACCTGCGGCTCTTTTGACTTTTGCGTAGCGTTTGTTGCAGACGGCGGCCTTCAAATCCTGGTCGAGACGTTCCAAGAGCTCAAGCAGCGTGGCATTAAGGGCAGGCTGCTCACGTCCACCTATCTCAACTTCAACTCACCCGATGCCTTTCGCAAGCTCCCGGAATACGACAACATGGAAGTTCGCGTATTCCAGGGTAATCTGCATGCCAAGGGATACATTTTTGATAAGGGCGAAACCAGCACGGTCATCGTCGGCAGCTCGAACATGACGCAGACCGCCCTCACCTGTAATAAAGAATGGAACGTGCTGTACCAGACTGTCGAGAACAGCCGCCTACTCGGCGAGCTGAGGGGCGAGTTCAATTCGTTGTGGAACGACACCTCAACCGTTTTGCTTTCCCAAGACTGGATTGAGAACTATGCCGCATATCGATCGGCACATCCCTCAAAGCCCAAATCGAAACCGACGTTCCAGGCAACTGTTAGCCCAACCACGAACGACCTCGAAGAAATCAAGCCCAATAAAATGCAGCAGCGCGCCCTTGAGGCGCTCGGCGTAATCCACCGCAAGGGCGAGACCCGTGCATTGCTGGTCTCGGCAACCGGCACTGGCAAGACCTTCCTTTCGGCGTTCGACGTGCTCGCAACTAAACCCCGGCGCATCCTCTTTCTTGCGCACCGCCGACGCATTATAGACGCCTCCCGTGTAAGCTATGAACGGCTCTTAGGTAGTACCTATACGTTCGACACCTATCAAACTGGCAAGAATATAAGCAATGCCACCTGCGTGTTTGCCATGTGTTCTTCGGTCGCCAAACATCTGAGCGATTTCCGTCCCGATGAGTTCGACTACATCGTCATCGACGAGGCCCACCGCACGGGATCTCAGAGCTACCAATCCATCATGTCGCACTTTACGCCTCGGTTTTATCTTGGCATGACCGCTACGCCTAATCGCACCGACGGCTACGACGTCTTTGCCCTTTTCAATCACGTCATCGCGTTCCAGATCACGCTGCAGGACGCTTTGGCCGAAGAGATGCTAGCCCCCTTCCATTATTTTGGCATTCACGATCTGGAGATTGACGATGAGACGGTCGAAGATACCGCTCTGTTCGGGCGTTTGACGTCCGATGAACGCGTGCGTCACATCACCGAGAAGATCGAAGAATATAGCGTCGCCAAAAGCAACCGCAGGGGCTTAATTTTCTGCAATCGAAACGCCGAGGCCGAAGAACTGTCGCGCAAATTCAACGTTCTCGGATATCGAACGGCTGCGATTAGCGGTCAAGATTCCGATGAAGTCCGCGATGCCGCGATCAGCCAACTTGAAGCCGGCGAGCTCGAGTACATTTTCTCGGTCGATATCATGAACGAGGGCGTCGACATCCCCTCGCTCAATCAGATCATCATGCTTCGACGCACCGACTCCGCAATCATCTTTGTTCAGCAGCTCGGACGAGGTTTGCGCCTGAATGATGGCAAGGAATACGCACTGGTACTAGATTTTATTGGCAATTACCAGAGCAACTTCTTGGTGCCCATCGCGCTTTCGGGTGACAAGACGTACAACAAAGACCGTCTGCGTCGTCTCGTCCAAGAGAGCGATTCGGCGATCCCCGGATGCTCAACGGTAAGCTTCGATCGTATTTCCGAAGCTCGCATCTATAAGGCCATCGACGGCGGCGACTTTACCTCCGTCAGATTTTTGAAGAACGAATATCTCGACTTGCGCCAGAAACTCGGCAAGATTCCATCGCTGCTCGAATTTGATCGTAATGGCTCCATCGATCCGCTGCTTATCTTCAAGAACAGCGGCCTGGGGTCCTACCACGCATTTCTTTCCAAATACGAGCCGGGCTACACAGTCCATTTTTCCTCTGATCAAACCAAGATTCTCAAATTTATTTCGCAAAAGCTCGCCGCGGGCAAGCGATTCGAAGACCTCTATTTGCTTCAAACGCTCGTCGAAGCCGGACACGAGGGCTATCGACATATGCGCGAGGCCGCGCTTAGGAACTACCGCGCACAACTTAAGGACAGCGCCGTTAGGTCGGCAATCGCCGTCCTTAAGGGCGACTTTGCCACTCCTAAGGATTTCGTTTCCCTGCTTATTGACGACGGAACCGGACCTCGTCTGACCGAAGTGTTTGCGAGCGCCCTGCGCAACGCAGAGTTCAAGCGTCAGATTCTCGAGGTGCTGGATTTTGGCATTGCGCGCAACCGACTCGACTATGCCGAGACGTACGAGAACACAAATTTCGTTCTCAATGCCAAGTACACATACGAAGAGGTTTGCCGCTTGATGAACTGGGAAAAGAACATCAACGGCCAAAATCTTGGCGGCTACTTCTACGACGAAAAGACCAACACATTCCCCGTGTTTATTAACTATGACAAGGCACCCGACATTAGTGAGTCAATTCAGTATGAAGACCGCTTTGTTTCGCCGAGCAAGCTAGTTGCAATCTCTAAGAACAACCGCACGCTCAACTCCCCCGAGATTCTGCGACTGCAGGCATGGCCAGAAAACGGCTTGAAGACGTATTTGTTTATGCGAAAGAACAAGGACGATAAGGGTGGTAAGGAGTTCTATTTCTTAGGCGAAATGCATCCGACCGGCGAGTTCGAGGCTATTAAAACTAAGAGCAACGACAACGCCGTCGAAATCGAATATGAGCTCAACGCACCCGTGAGGCAGGACATTTACGAGTTTATGCTCAGCGATCTTAGTGAAGCCGAGTAACAAAAAAGGAGCGAGGCGCCATGCGGCGCCCGCTCCTTTCTTACTTAAGCCCGAGTTTCTTTTCGAGTTCCCTAACGACTTTAACGTCCGCCGGAAGCCAATCGACATCCCACAGGTTATTGGTATCGAGCCACTTCATGTCCTCGTGAGCGTGCTCTTTGAACTCCCCCGAAAGGATGGCAGCTAGGTAGCACTTCATCGACAGATGGAACGTCTCGTAATCGTGTTCGACCGTGCAAAGATAGTCAAGGTTACCGATCGTGACCTCGAGCTCTTCTTGAATCTCGCGCACGATTGCCTGCTCGCCGGTCTCGCCCGGCTCGAGCTTGCCGCCCGGAAACTCCCAGCCGTCTTTAAACTCGCCATAGCCGCGCTGGCAACTCAGGATTTTTCCATCCTTCTGAATAATCGCTGCTGCAACATTGATTGATTTCATAACTAGTCATCACCTCTCCAGTTGAGCCCAACCAGTATAGGTGATCGACCGCCCGCCATGTCCCAGTCGCCTGAAAACCGCCCACTCGACCAACCCTTGACGCCGTTTTGCACAGGCACCCCATCCCCCGCTATCGAGGTCTAATTCTTTTCCCACCGCCGCGCAAAAACTCATCCAACATTAATTTTGGCTCAAGAATCGCTTAATCTATAACCTGCACTATAGAGTTCGACCAAGGGCGGGGCGGCGCCGCGCAACGCAGGCCGCCGAACGCTACGCTCACGCCCGGGCAGATCGCCCGGCGTCGCGCCCATCGAACGAAAGGACAGGTCATGGACGACCTCGAAAAAGTTGAAACCATCCGCACCAAGTGCAACGTGAGCTACACCGACGCCAAAGCCGCGCTCGACGCCGCCGACGGCAACGTCCTGGACGCCATCATTTGGCTCGAGTCGCAGGGCAAGACCCAGGCCACGTCGGCGCACGCCGCCACCGAGTCCGCGCCAGTCGATGAGCCCTCGGCCGAGATGGTCGCTGCGCAGGCCGCCTACGAAAAGTCGAGCGAAAAGACCGACTTCTCTAAGAAGATGGACAGCGTGTGGGAGTACCTCAAAAAGCTCTTCCGCCTGAGCCTGGACACCAAGTTTATCGCCACGCGCCGCGACGCGATCATCCTCAACATTCCCATCCTGATCCCCATCGTCGCGCTGTTTGCCTGGGGCGCCACGATATGGCTGATGCTGATTGGCCTGTTCTTTGGCATGCGCTACCGCATCGACAGCGACGGTGACGTGCCCGGCAGCATCAACAACCTTATGGATCACGCCGCCGACGCCGCGGACGACATCAAGCAAAATCTCAACGACGACAAGTAATCGCAGACGGGGGCACGCATGGCACGGATCCTGATCGTAGAGGACGAGGAAAAAATCGCCCGCTTTGTGACGCTCGAGCTGGAGCACGAGGGCTACCAGGTGGAGCACGCCGCCGACGGCCGCGCCGCCGTGGACCTGGCGCTGGAGCGCGACTACGATTTGATTCTGCTCGATGTGCTGTTGCCGCAGCTCAACGGCATGGAAGTTCTGCGGCGCGTCCGTAAGCACAAGGATGTGCCGGTGATTATGGTCACCGCGCGAGATGCCGTGATGGACAAGGTGGCCGGGCTCGATGCCGGCGCCGACGATTACCTGACCAAGCCGTTTGCGATTGAGGAGTTGTTCGCACGGATCCGCGTTGCGCTGAAGCGCTCGGAGGCCGTGCGGGCGGCTTCGGGCGTTGGCGGCGCCGGTACTGGGGCGGGTACGGCAGGCGGCGCGGGCACCGGAGCCGCTGCGATGCCCCCGGTCG
>CABURV010000064.1 GCA_902494035.1 uncultured Collinsella sp. | reverse complement strand
TCCTCCGTCCTGCGGAAAGATTTGGAGAGTAACCCTGTGCCCGGCCTGCGATAACTAAGGGGTCGCTGCGTTTTGCTTGGGTGCAGCAGCGCCATACTTGGGGGCTGAATTGCACTTTGCTGGTCTGGGCCCGTTTCCCGGAGAAAGCCCTTACTTGGTGCGGGCCTAATTTGGTTGTCGATAAAAAACAGGGGCGTCCTCTTTGAGGACGCCCCTGTTTTGGATTGCATACAGTTGCTGAAGCGATACTTTGCCTCGTCTTGCCCTAGGCCAAGAACTCCTTGGTGGTTGCCACGATGTTGGCGGCGTCCAGGCCGTACTTGTGCAGGAGCTCGGCGCCCGGGCCAGACTCACCGAACGTGTCGTTGACGCCGATCTTCTTGAGCGGCGTCGGGCACTGCTCGCACAGGACGTCGGCAACGGCGCTGCCCAGGCCACCGATCACGGAGTGCTCCTCGACGGTCACGACGTGGCCGGTCTTGGTGGCGCTCTTGACGATCAGGTCGGCGTCGATGGGCTTGATGGTGTGCATGTTGATGACCTCGGCATCGATGCCCTCGGCAGCAAGCTGCTCGGCGGCCTCGAGCGCCTCGCCGACCATCAGGCCGCAGGCGATGATGGTCACATCGGTGCCCTCGCGCATGACGATGCCCTTGCCCACCTCGAACTTGTAGGTCTCGGGGTCGTTGATAACCGGCGAGGCCAAACGGGCGAAGCGCATGTACACGGGGCCGTCGCACTCGTAGGCGGCGCGCGTCACGGCGCGGGCCTCGACGTCGTCGGCGGGAACGATCACAGTCATGCCGGGAATGACGCGCATGAGGGCGATATCCTCGCAGCACTGGTGCGTGGCACCGTCCTCGCCCACCGAGATACCGGCGTGCGTGGCACCGATCTTAACGTTGAGATGCGGGTAGCCGATGGAGTTGCGGACCTGCTCAAAGGCGCGGCCGGCGGCAAACATGGCAAAGCTGCTCGCGAAGGCGACGCGGCCGGTGGTCGCGATACCGGCGGCAACACCCATCAGGTTGCTCTCGGCGATGCCCACATCGAAGAAGCGGTCGGGGCAAGCGGCCTTAAACTTACCGGTCTGCGTGGCGGCGGCCAGGTCGGCGTCGAGGACCACAAAGTCATCGTGCTCGTTGGCGAGCTCGACGAGGGCCTCGCCGTAGCTTACACGCGTGGCGATTTTCTTGACGTCTGCCATCCTAGAGCTCCTCTCCGGCGGCCGTGAGCTCTGCCATGGCCTGCTCAAACTGTTCATCGTTGGGGGCTTTGCCGTGCCAACCAACCTGGTTCTCCATAAAGGACACGCCCTTGCCCTTCAGGGTCTCGGCGATAATGGCGGTCGGCTGCCCCTTGGTGGCGCGGGCCTCGGCAAAGGCGGCGCGGATCTGATCGAAATCGTTGCCGTCGGCAAGCTCCACCACGTGGAACTTAAAGGCACGGAACTTGTCGGCGAGCGGCATGGGGTCGTTGACCTCCTCGACGGGACCGTCGATCTGCAGGCCGTTGTGGTCGACGATCACGCAGAGATTGTCGAGCTGCTGGTTGCCGGCAAACATAGCGGCCTCCCAGACCTGGCCCTCCTCGCTCTCGCCATCGCCCAGCAGGGCGTAGGTGCGATAGTCGTCGCCCCAGTGCTTGGCGGCAACGGCCATGCCCACGGCGGCGGAGATGCCCTGACCGAGCGAGCCGGTGGACATGTCAACGCCCGGGGTGTCGTTCATGTTGGGATGACCCTGCAGGTGGCTGCCAATATGGCGCAGCGTCTCGAGGTCCTCCTTGGGGAAGAACCCGCGCTCGGCGAGCACGGCGTACAGGCCCGGAGCGCAGTGGCCCTTGGAAAGCACAAAGCGATCGCGGTCGGCCTTGCGGGGATCGGCCGGGTCGACGTTCATTTCCTCAAAGTACAGATAGGTCATGATGTCGGCAGCGCCGAGCGAACCGCCCGGATGGCCGGACTTGGCAGCGTGCACGCCGGTGACGATGCCCTTCCTTACCTCGTTGGCAACCTTTTTGAGCTCTTCGTCGCTCATTGTGCCTTCCTTTCATCCTCATTAGACAAAATGCGCACGGCACAGAAGGTCGTCCCAACCCAGCCGCGATGCACGTACGTCCCTCATTATGCTGGAAACTGATGGCTTTACCAGACTTTTTATCATTATTTGAGCAATTGAGCAGGCAGAACCGCTGATGAAACGGTTTATCAATGTGAACGTCTTTTGGATGGAACGCGGTCGACCCTACGCGTTAATGTCCTTAAAGCCCTCACCGAAGGTTTCCGTAACGTCGGCAACCGTCACGATGGCATGAGGATCGCGCTCGCGCACAATGGTCTTGAGCGTATTGAGCTCGCGACGGCTCACGATGACCATAATCACCGGCTTCTCGGCGCCCGAATACATGCCGGTCGCCTTTAATTTGGTGCAGCCGCGGCCCAGACCATACATGATGTCGGCCGCGATATCGGGGAAGTTGTCCGAGATGATGAGTACCATACGACGCTTGTTGCCGCCATCGACCACCGCATCGATCACATAGCCGCTAATCACCATCGAAAGTCCTGCGTACAGGGCATTTTCGAGCGAGAAGACCGGAGCCGATGCCGCGCATACGGCAACATCGATCGCCATAACGGTCGAGCCCACCGGCAGCGAGGTGTTACGCGAGATGATCTGGCCAATCGTGTCCGAGCCGCCGGTGTTGGCGCCGGCACGCAGCACCATGCCGTAACCGATGCCCGTAATAATGCCGCCCCACATAGCGGGAAGCATCAGGTCCGCATGCGCCAGAGGTGCTACAAACGGGGCGAACAGGTCGGTAAAGAAGCCCAGCAGCACAAAGCCCGTCGCCGTCTGCACCACGTAGAACATGCCGCCCTCGCGCATGACGACCAGTAACAGCAAGGCGTTCATCACAATGGTCTGGATACCGACGGGAAGCGACACGCCTCGCGCCGCACCGAGGGCCTGGATGATAGTCGCAAGGCCTGTGACGCCACCGGCGGCAAGGCCGTTGGGAATCAAAAACAGGTCGGTCGCGATGGCGGCCAAGGCGCACCCAAACATGATCTGGGGCAGATCGTGAAAGAAGTTCATCGAAAGAATGCGCTTGATGTCCAGACGATATGCCATGCTGCCTCCCTCAAAAAAGCGCACCCCCAACGGATGCGCTTTGAACTTCTTCTTGTATTCGATTCTACCGATTCGCCGGGCAAAAACCACCCCGCGACTGGTTTGTTCTGGATACAAAACCACCCTGTTCGGATGGTTAAATCCATTCCCACATAAACCAAGCGGTTTAGGCAGATGGGTCCTCCGCGTCAGCATTGCCGGTGGCCCAACGATGGTAGCCAATAACAAACGGGTCCAGGTCGCCATCGTCAAGAACGGCCTCGACATTGCTGGTCTCCACGCCCGAGCGCAAATCCTTGACCATCTGGTACGGGTAGAGCACGTAACTGCGAATCTGGTTGCCAAAACCGATCGTGGTTTTGGGTCCGCGAATCTCATCGAGCGCCTCGGCACGCTTCTCGAGCTCAATCTCGTACAGGCGAGCCTTGAGGATCTGCATGCACGCGGCCTTGTTCTGGATCTGGCTGCGCTCGTTTTGGCAGGTAACTACAATGCCGCTGGGAAAATGCGTCACGCGCACGGCGGAGTCGGTAGTGTTGACGCCCTGACCGCCCGGGCCGCTCGCGTGGTACACGTCCACGCGGATGTCGTCGGGACTGATCTCGATGTCGATATCATCGGGAAGCACGGGGATGACCTCAACGCCGGCAAACGTGGTCTGGCGGCGCTTCTTGTCGTCGGTGGGGCTAATGCGCACCAAGCGGTGGACACCGGCCTCGGCGCGCAGCATGCCAAATGCGTCCTTGCCCTCGACGGTAAAGGTCGCGCGGTCGATGCCGATGACCTCGGCCGCGGGACAGTCGTTGATGGTGACCTTCCAGCCGCGACGCTGGCAGTACTTCATGTACATCTTAAAGAGCATGAAGGTCCAGTCCTGGGCCTCCAGACCACCCTGTCCGGGCTTGATGGTCACAATGGCATCGCCGTGATCGAACTCACCGGTAAACCAGCTCGAAAGCTCAAGCTCATCGATGGCACGGGCCAGGCGCTCAGCCGTGACTGTAGCCTCCTCGCGAAGGGCGGCGGCGTCGGGGTCATCCCCCATCTCCTCGGCAAGCTCCAGCGCGGCGCGGGCATCGGAAAGCTCGCCGCGCGCGGTGTCCACGGCAGCGATATCTTCCTTGGTGCGCGCGATTTCCTCCATGGTGGCACGGGCGGCGTCGGCGTCATCCCAAAAGCCGGGGGCCACGCTTTTGGCCTCGAGCTCGGTCACGCGGGCACGCTTCTCGTCCAAGTGGAGATACGACTCGACCTCGCCGAGCCGGTCCGCAAACGCGTCCAGCTCGGCGGGCGTTACCTCTAAAGCCTCAGCCATTAACGATTCCTGCCGTGGCAGTACTTAAACTTCTTGCCGCTACCGCAGGGGCACGGGTCGTTGCGGCCCACGTTGACGTACGGATCGTCGCTCTCGGACTTGCGATAGGTGGTCACCTTGCCACCGTTGTTGACGGCAGCCGGTCCGCCTTGAACAGCCGTGCGGGCCCGCACCTGCGCCTGCTTGCGCAACACCGAGTCGCCGTTGTCACCATCGACCTCGGCAGGACCGGAGAAGTGCGCACCCTCGAGCGCGGGCTCCTCCTTGTGCTCCACGGCACGCGGGGCAGCCTTGATCTCGATGCGCAGAACCGTGCGCAGGTAATCCTCGTACATGGTGTCGACGAGCATCTGGAACGCGCCGTAGGCCTCGGTCTTGTACTCGACCAGCGGGTCGCGCTGGCCAAAGCCGCGCAGGCCGATGCCGGTCTTGAGATAGTCCATCTCCTGCAGGTAGCTCATCCAGCGGGTATCGATGACGCGCAGCATGACCTGGGTGTTGAGCTCGCGCATCAGGTCCTCGCCCAAACGCTCGGCCTTCATGTTGTAGCACTTCTCTACGTAAGCCAGGACATCGGCAGCCAGGGCCTCATAATCCTCGTCGGGGAACTTCGGCGTATCGATGTGGCCGGTGAGCTCCACAACCCACTTGCGCAGGCCTTCCAGGTCGCGCTCGCCATCGTGACTGTCCTTGGTGCAGAACTCCTGCACGCAGCGGTACACGGTGTCGTGCATGACCTCGGTGATGTGGTCGGTCAGGTCCTTGCCGTCCAGAATCTTATTGCGCTCAGCGTAGATGACCTGGCGCTGCTTGTTCATGACGTCGTCGTACTCAAGGACGCTCTTGCGCATGGAGAAGTTGATGCTCTCGACCTTGTGCTGGGCGCTCTCAACGGCCTTGGAGATGATCTTGTGCTGGATGGGCATGTCGTCGCCCATGTCGGCCGTGACCATCATCTTGGAGACGCGGTCCATCTTGTCGCCACCGAACAGGCGCATGAGGTCGTCCTCGAGCGACAGGTAGAACTGGGTCTCGCCCGGATCGCCCTGACGGCCGGAGCGGCCGCGCAGCTGGTTGTCGATACGACGGGACTCGTGGCGCTCGGTGCCGATAACGGTCAGGCCGCCGGCGGCGAGCACGCGCTCGCGCTCGGCCTTGCAGGTCTCCTTGGCCTCGGCGTTAAACTGCTCGAGCCGCTCGGGCGTCACGTCCTCCATGGTCAGGCCCTCGTACTCAAGGCGCTCGCGCACCAGCTCGTCGGGGTTGCCGCCCAGCAGGATGTCGGTACCACGACCGGCCATGTTGGTGGCGATAGTCACGGCGCCGTAGCGTCCGGCCTGGGCAACGATATGAGCCTCGCGCTCGTGATGTTTAGCGTTGAGGACCTCGTGTGCGATGCCGCGCTTGGTTAGGGCGGCGGACAGCTTCTCGGAGCTCTCGATGGAGACGGTGCCCACCAGGACCGGCTGGCCCTTGGCGTGACGCTGCTCGACATCGTCGGCGACGGCGTTGTACTTGGCCTGAATGGTACGGTACACCAGGTCCTCGTGGTCAACACGCTGAACGGGTTTGTTGGAGGGGATGACCTCGACGGGCAGCTTGTAGATCTCGCGGAACTCAGCATCCTCGGTGAGTGCCGTACCGGTCATGCCGGAAAGCTTGTCATACAGACGGAAGTAGTTCTGCAAGGTGATAGTGGCCAGCGTCTGGTTCTCCTCGCGTACGAGCACGCCCTCTTTGGCCTCGATGGCCTGGTGCAGGCCCTCGGAGTAACGGCGGCCTTCCATAATGCGGCCGGTGAACTCGTCGACGATCTTGACCTCGCCGTTAGTGACCACATACTGCTTGTCGCGGTGGAACATGTACTGGGCCTTCAGCGCCTGCTGCAGGTGGTTGACCAGCTGGCCCGAGAGATCGGCATAGATGTCATCGATACCCAGGCGGCGCTCAATCTTCTTAAGACCGCGCTCGGTGGCGGCGATGGTGTGCTTGGCCTCGTCCATGACGTAGTCGCCCGTGGGTTCAACGTCCTCGGTGGCGGTAAGCATGTCGTGCGACACGTCCTCGCCGCGCTCAAGGCCACGCACGGCACGCGCGAAGTCCTTGTAGGTACTGGCGGACTTGGTGCCAGCGCCCGAGATGATCAGCGGGGTGCGAGCCTCATCGATCAGGATGGAGTCAACCTCGTCGACGATGGCGTAGTTGTGACCGCGCTGCACGCGCTGCTCGGGACGGGTAACCATGTTGTCGCGCAGGTAATCAAAGCCGAACTCGGAGTTGGTGCCGTAGGTGACGTCGGCCTGGTAGGCCGGGCGCTTGAGCTCGAGCGGCATGTTGTTCTGGAGCAGACCGACGGTCATGCCCAGGTACTTATAGATGCGGCCCATCCACTCGGAGTCACGCTTGGCAAGGTAATCATTGACAGTAACGACGTGCACGCCCTTGCCGGCAATAGCGTTGAGATAGCCGGCCAACGTGGAGACGAGGGTCTTACCTTCGCCAGTCTTCATCTCGGCGATGTGGCCCTCGTGCAGTGCCATGGCGCCAATGAGCTGCACGTCAAAGTGGCGCATACCCATGGTGCGCTTGGAAGCCTCGCGCACGGTGGCAAAGGCCTCGGGGAGCATGTCGTCGAGCGACTCGCCGTTGGCGTAACGCTCGCGGAACTTATCGGTCTGGCCGCGGAGCTCCTCCTCGGTCATCTTCTCAAACTGGGGCTCAAGACCGTTGATCTGGTCGACGATCTTGTAGTAGCGCTTAAGGTCCTTATCGGATCCAAAGGACAGCAGCTTTGACATGAATCCCATGTGGTTTTCCTTTTTGGCCATCGCCCACGCCGTGCAGCTGCGGGCGAGTTAAACACAGATGATTGTACTTTAGCCAAACAAGGCGCGGCCTATACGGTCGACCTCGACCGCCACGTAATAACTACGACCAACCTGCCAAAAAGGGACTGGTTTAATTTGGCAGCTTTTATCTGGGAAAACGCTGTCTCTCTGCCATTTGGCGCAAACGAACCTGCCCCCTCGCACCAATCTGGTGCCATGGGAACAGGTTCGTTTCACCAATAGAAAAGGGCCGTGCACCCAAATGGATGCACGGCCCTCATGCCATGAATGCGAGTGATTCCGCGGCGAGCTATTTACTCAGCAGCCTCGGTGGTCTCGGCCTCGGCAGCGGCCTCCTCGACGGGAGCCTCTGCGGGAGCCTCAGCAGCCTGCTTGGCAGCCTCCTCGGCGAACTTAGCGGCACGCTTAGCCTTCTCGGCAGCCTTAGCCTCAGCGGCGGCCTTGCGAGCGGCCTCGGCCTCAGCAGCCTTGGCAGCCTTGGCAGCCTTGGCCTCCTCGGCCTTCTTGAGCTGGGCGGCAGCGGCGCCACCGAACTTGTCGGCGAAGCGCTGGACGCGTCCACCGGTGTCGACGAACTTCTGCTGGCCGGTGTAGAACGGGTGGCACTCGTTGCAAAGCTCAACCTTCATCTCGGACACGGTAGCGTGCGTCTTGAAGGTGTTGCCGCAGGAGCACGTCACCGTGCACTCGACATACTGGGGATGGATACCCTGCTTCATGGTAGGACTCCTTATTGGTCAGGCGCTGGTTACCGATCAGCGCATAAGGCGTCTTGGTTTCCGACCAAGACAACAAACTCGGCTATGGTACCACGGTGCCGCGTGTCCCACAAAAGGTTCACGGTCTTTTCGGAACGACACGAATCTGACCCATCGAAACACATCTCCACCGTTCCTTCAACTGGGAAAATGCCGTCCCCGGGGCCTGAGAAGGGCCCCGGGGACGTTCGACTGACTGCGGGAACGGCCTTTCCGCTCAATGTGTTCGGCTGAGATCGGAAATCAACCAAACTGAACTAGGTTCAGTTGACATGGTTAAAAACGAGGGGCGACGCTTTTGCGTCACCCCTCGTCCCGGCCGGTTGCTTTAGTTGTACACACGGTAGTTACACTTGAACTGGGTTATGTGTCCATAGTTGGAGCGGTACCAACCCGACGTATAGCTGATTGCCTCTGCGCCTAGATAGTCGTAGCCCTTGTTGTAGCGAAGCTGACGGTAGGTCGTGTCGTACTCTGCTACGTAAAACGTGTCTCCAGAGAAGGCTTTGTACCGGTCCTTAACCGTCGAAGCCATGTACGCGGGTTCGACATCGCCTTTCTCCCCGTTGAGCGCATAGACGGGTGCCGCGATTCCGCATAAAGCCGTTGCCACGAGGATGGCGTAGACAGCCATGCGCGACGCATTGGACTTCAGCTGTTCAAATAGTTTCATGTCATTCACCTCCTTCGTATGTATCGAGGTATTCCTGCTTGAGCGTCTGCGAGGACGACTTGATCTTTTCCACGAGCGTGCCGGCTTCGATGAAGTAGAACGAGTTGGTAAGGTCTGCCAGGTCGTCGAGTAG
>CABURV010000063.1 GCA_902494035.1 uncultured Collinsella sp. | reverse complement strand
TCCGGTCCTCACAACTATTAGCTGATCGGTTCCGTTCGATTCATATGGTTTTAGTATAGGAAAAGGAATTTCTCGGGGCCGCCTCTCGGCGGCCTTGCGAAAAACAAATCCAAGTTAGACCATTTCAAATGGTTCGATGTCTGCCCGGATGCGACACATCTGGTGTGTCCATCCTCGCAGTATCCGGTTCTCAAGGTGCACGCCCCGCGGCTGATCCGGTCCGACCGGGCCGCGCGGCAAGGAGATATATTGCCAGACCGGAGGGGCGCCGTGGGCGGGAATTCCACTCTTCACAAGTCCTACACAATACATCGCTTCCTATATAAGTCATAGAAAGGCTGGTGCAGAAATACTGCACGTATCAGATGATGACCCTTCGGTTAAGAGATATATAAAGATCGGTCACCTGTAAGTGTCTATCTACCCGCGCTTTTGCTATATAAACCAGCGCCTCAGATAAAAAGAGGGAGCGCCGCGCACAACGCGACACTCCCCTAGCGATTCAAGAGAATCTATTAGGCCTCGAGAGCCTTCTTGGCGATGGTAGCCAGCTCGTTGAAGGACTCGATGTCCTCGTAAGCCATCTGAGCCAGGACCTTGCGGTCGAGCTCGATGCCGGCAACCTTCAGGCCGTGCATGAACTGAGAGTAAGAGATGTCGTTCAGGCGAGCAGCAGCGTTGATACGAGTGATCCAGAGAGAACGGATCTCGCGCTTCTTGTTGCGGCGATCACGATACTGATACTGCAGGGAGTGCTGGACCTGCTCTTTAGCATGCTTGTAAGTACGCGAAGCGGCACCGTAGTAACCCTTCGCACGGTGCATAACGGTACGGCGCTTCTTCTTGGCGGCAACAGCGCGCTTAATACGTGCCATGTTCTATCAACTCCTAGACGGTAAAACGAAAAACGGGAACGCGAACTTAGGCGAGACGCGACTTGATGACCTTGCGGTCGGCAGCGGCGATCTCGGTCTCCTGACGGAAGCCACGCTTACGCTTGGTGGACTTCTTGCTCAGGATGTGGCTCTTGAAAGCCTTGGCGCGCATAAGCTTGCCGGTACCAGTCTTGCGGAAACGCTTCTTGGTGCCGCTGTGGGACTTCATCTTAGGCATGAAATACTCCTTAATCGGTTACAGAACACTAGTTACTTGGTATCGCTTGCCGCTTTATCCTCATCGAAGGCGCCCTTAATCGGGGCGAGCAGCATAAGCATGTTACGGCCTTCCATCTTAGGCTTGGACTCGACCGTAGCGTAAGGCTTGAGATCCTCGGCGAGACGCTCGAGAACGTTAAGGCCCTGCTCCGGGTGAGCCATCTCACGGCCGCGGAACATGATGGTGATCTTAACGCGTGCGCCCTTCTTGAGGAAACGCAGAACGTGGCCCTTCTTGGTCTCGTAGTCGCCAACGTCGATCTTGGGTCGGAACTTCATTTCCTTGACCTCGACCTTGGACTGATTCTTACGAGCAGCCTTGGCCTTCATGGCCTGCTGGTACTTGAACTTACCGTAGTCCATGACCTTGCAGACCGGCGGCTCCGCGTTGGGAGCGATCTCGACCAGGTCGAGACCCTGATCGTCGGCGACGCGCTGGGCATCGCGGATGGCGAACAGGCCGAGCTGAGAGCCATCGACGCCAATCAAACGGCACGAAGATGCAGTGATCTCGTCGTTGATGCGGGTGTCATCAGACTTAGCTATTTTCCCTACCTCCATTCATAAAAAAATAACCCGGCGCTTCTCAGCAACCAGGTCGTACACATAGATTTCCTCGATTTGAGGAAGGGAATCTAAGTTGTATGACCAGTCAGCTGCTCATTGGCGCCAAAAGGTGGGAGCCCTCGGGTTCCTCTTTAGGGCATTGCGGGAACAACGCCTTGCGAATAATAACACGTACAGCGCGTTATCACATTACGTACACGAAAAAGGGGCCTTGACCCCCTTTAACGCTCACTTGCATGTATGGTGCCCGAGGCGAGACTCGAAGGGCCTTCGCTTCACGAAGCCCCGGGCTTCGGGCGCGTGGCGCCCTCGCCACGCTCCGCTACAAACAGGCCACAGGCCTGTTTGCTTAACGCTTCGCGCGCTCACGCGAGTTCGGCACGAAAAAGGGGCCGCAACCCCCTTGAACGCTCACTTGCATGTATGGTGCCCGAGGCGAGACTCGAACTCGCACGTTGTTGCCAACGGTGGATTTTGAGTCCACTGCGTCTGCCAATTCCGCCACTCGGGCACGCAATGCGTGAGTTAGTTTATCACAGCTTTCTACCGATTAGTCCGAAAATGGAACTTCGAGCATTTCGATGAGCTCGACCGTGCGGAGCATCTCGCGCTGACGGCATCCGCGACCGTCGACCGAAGCCTCACCCATCTGGTTATCGTAAGGGTCCTCGCGCATGCCGTCGAAAGAGGGCTCAAACTCTGCCTGGAATCGATTGTTGGCCACCATACGCCACGGGTCGAGATTGCCAAAGTAGTGACGGCGGCGCCACTCCTCCCCCATCCTGCGAGCAGAAGATCCAAATGACACGTCGGCGTTGAGCCAACCGGTCTGCGGCGTATAGAACTCTGCCCAGTCGTGCGACCCCACCGAATCGGGCGCAACGTACAGGCCGCTCTGCCAACGGGCAGGCACGCCCGCGATACGGCACATGGTGATAAACGTGAGCGCCATAACGCCGCAATCGCCGCGGAGCGAATGCGCGCAGTCATCGGCAATAGATCCCAAAAGCAAGTACGGCGGCTGATAGCGATAGTCGATATACTGCGTCAGGTAATCATAGATAGCACGGGCGCGATCGAGCGGATCCTCGAGTCCGTCAACAACACCGGCCGTCAGCTGCTGCAGATACGGCGTAAATGCAATGTGCGGACGGTCCTCGGAAATATCCTCGGGCAGAGGCGCGTCCATACGCGGATGAACCGGAAGTGTGCCACCGTAGACATCACAATAAGCAGCATCGATGTGATAACGATAAGTCACCGAGAATGAGCGCTCGCTCGAAGAAGACCACGAGACGGTACGCGCCGAAGCATTCGCGGGAGCAACAGCACCCTCCGGCGTCATGTCGAGAATCTCGACCCGAAACTGCTGACGGCAGGCAGCCGCGACGGGAAGCCAAGCGCAAACGGTCTCCCCCTCCAGAGCGCCGGGGACAGACACGGACGCTTTAAGCGTAATGACGCGAGCCAATCCATTTTGCGACTCCATCTCCTTGAGCATCTCGTTGCGCAGTGCAATTCCGTCCGTAGGATCGGGACGCATGCCGGGGACCTCTTTGGGATATACGCGAAGCGAATCGAGGAAGTTGTCGAGAACGAACAGCTCGCCGTCGATAAAGCGCCAGTCAATACGCTTACGGTCAATCAGATCGTTAAACTGCTCCTCGGTAAACTCAGGCCACTCCTCGCGAATCATCGCAATAGCTCGATCGCGCGACACCGAAAAATGAAGCGGCGTCTCAAGCATGCGATACCGCTCGGCACGGACGCAGGCAGCGAGCGAGGGATCGGGATTTTGGGCAAGTAGACGGTCGCAGGCCTCAATAGCCTGCGAAAGATACCCCGCGTCCTTTAAACGCAGAATCTCGGGTGGCAAGCCAACATCTAGAAAACGGAAGTCATCATTGCAAACATCAACAGAGCAACCAACAGGACCCTCGTCAATAACCTTCCCATCCGAAGGCAGTACATTAATAACAGCCATACCAAACTCCAAGTCATTAGAACTCTTGAAGCCCATTGTAGCGAGATAAAAAAGAAAGCCCCAACAAGAGAGCCATCAACACCGCCGAGCGGTAGTCAAAAAATGAATTCAGCCCAGTAACCCTGTAGCGAGTTAACGAAGGAGGCCCCGTTCACCCGAAGCTTTTCCCATTGCGCGACTTCTGGCAAAGCCAGTAGTCATCTTAATTCAGACTTGTAACCCTGCGGCGTTAAACAAAGGAAGCCCCATCCCCCGGAACTGTTTCCTTGGCGCGACTTCTGGCGAAGCCAGGTGAGCGCAAAGGAAACAGTGTAGGGAGACGGGGCTTCCGGTGGGAAGTTTAGCGACGCTTACGCCTTGTTGACGGAGCCAAACTCCTCCATGAGCTCCTTGGTGCGAGCAACGATGTTGTCGCGACCAGGCTTGAGGAGCTTGCGGGGGTCGAAGCCCTTGCCCTGCTGATCCTTGCCAGCCTCGATGTACTCGCGAACGCCCTTGGCGAAGACGAGCTGCAGGTCGGTGTTGACGTTGATCTTGGAGATACCCAGGGAGATGGCCTTCTTGATCTGATCCTCGGGGATGCCGGTGCCACCGTGCAGAACGAGGGGCAGGTCGCCGGTCTCGGCCTTGATCTCGCCCAGACGCTCGAAGGAAAGGCCAGCCCAGTCGGCGGGATACACGCCGTGGATGTTGCCGATACCGCATGCGAGGAAGTCGACGCCCAGGTCAGCAATCTGCTTGCACTCAGCAGGATCAGCGAGCTCGCCGTTGGAGGTCACGCCGTCCTCGGTGCCGCCGATACCGCCGACCTCGGCCTCGATGGACATGCCCTTGGAGTGGGCAAGCTCAACGAGCTCCTTGGTGCGGTCGAGGTTAAGCTGGAAGGTCTCCTCGTGAGAGCCGTCATACATGATGGACGTAAAGCCGGCCTCGATGCACTTGAAGCAGTCCTCGTAAGAACCGTGATCGAGGTGAAGGGCGACGGGAACGGTAACGCCCGTGGCCTCGACGGCAGCCTTGACCATGTCGGCGCAGACCTTGAAACCGCCCATCCACTTAGCGGCACCAGCGGTGCACTGAAGGATCAGCGGAGACTTGGCCTCCTCGGCGGCCTGGAGAATAGCCAGGGTCCACTCGAGGTTGTTGGTGTTGAAGGCACCGAGAGCGTACTTGCCGGCCTCGGCCTTCTTGAGCATGTCTGCTGCGTTGACGAGCATAAAAGAAACCTCCTGTAAGGTTGCTCCGATAACGCCTGAGATTTTACCACGACATACCCGAGCATAATCGTTCGTTTGTTCACGAATACCATCCGATTGGACAAATTTTGACCGTTTGCCCCACAGAATCGACCCACTGGGGAAAATAGCTTGACGATTGAGCGGTCTTCGTGGTTCGAAAGACGGCTTCGAGCCTACATCTGCATAAACGGATTCTGCATAAGTTCGCGCGCCATCGTGGTCGAATCGCCATGGCCCGTCAAGCAAACGGTATCGGGCGGAAGCGTCTTGGCAAGTTTGGAGAGCGAGCGCATAATCGCCGCCTCGTCACCGCCGGAAAGATCGGTACGACCGTGGCTGCCCGGGAAAAGCGTGTCGCCCACAAAGGCGATGTTCCCCTGCTCGGTCGCGGCGAACAGGACGATGCCGCCCGGCGTATGCCCCGGCGTCTCGATCACCTGCAGACAGACGTCGCCCACCTCGATTGTATCGCCCTCGGCAAGCAAGCGCGTCGGCTCACCCGGATCGGGCGTCTCAATACCCCACATGGCGCGCTGCTCCTCGATATTTGCGCGAGGTACCGTCACGTCCTTAGCGCACAACTCATATAGTGCGCCGTCGCCAACAACAGCTCGAACCCCGGCGACCCCGCCAACATGGTCGGCATGACCGTGCGTGCAGACAGAGCCGAGTACGCGCACCTCGGGATGCGCGGTGCGGATATGCTCCACAAGACGCTCGCCCTCCCACGCCGGATCGACGATTAAGCACTCGTCATTCGAAATCACGGCGTAACTGTTGGTCTGAATCGGGCCGTTGACGAGTGCCTCAATCGAAGCCGTGCCTCGGGGTGTCAGGTCCAAAGTCATATCGCCCATGCGCATACCCTCCTTCTAAAATACGTTCGAGGCACCAAACGATGCCTCGAACGTAACCAATATCTATGATGCCAAGAGGCTCTCGCACCTACACACGGCGCTTGAGCTGAGCTCCGCCTTCGCCGGGCATAAGACGGCGAGCGTCGTAGACCGAATCGACACTGCTGATGGAAGCAAGCAGCGGATCCAGACCACTCGCGTCCGAGATCTCGACCATAAAGCGCAGGGTTGCAATACCCTCGCGGTTGGTCGACGTGGCGGCAGAAAGGATATTGCCGCCCGCATCGCCAATGGCAATGGTGACATCCTTGAGCAGGCCCATGCGGTCCAGGCACTCGACCACGATCTCGACCTGGAAGAGGGTGTCGGCAGCGCCGTCCCACTCCACATCGATCATGCGCTCGGGATGTTCCATAAGACCCTTGACGTTAGGGCAGTTGGCGCGATGCACCGAAACGCCACGACCGCGCGTGATGAAGCCGACGATGTCGTCGCCCGTCACGGGGTTGCAGCAATGAGCCAGACGGACCAGCAGGCCGCTGTTGCTCTCGCCCTTAACGATAATGCCGTTACTGGCGCTCTTGCCGCGTTTTTGCGGCTTGCGGTTGGAGCCGCGGGCAGGCTGCTTCACGACCTCGGCGATAGCCTCGGCCTTGGTGAGCTGTTCCTCAGGCTTGGGGTCCAAGATTTGCTCAACCTTATTGCCCACAGCGCGCGGGGCAACCTTGCCGGCGCCGACGGCGGCAAACAGGTCCTCGAGCTGCTTGAAGTTAAACTGCTCCGCCACGGCGTTGAGCGCACGCGTCGAACGCGGCGTAGAAATGCCATAGCCACGCTTACGCAGGTCCTTGGCCAGCATATCGCGACCGGCGGCAGCGTCGTCGTCCTTGGTCGCAGCGGCAAAATAGCGGCGGATCTTTGACTTGGCGGAAGGCGTCTTAACGATCTTGAGCCAATCGCGCGACGGCTTGGAACTCTTGTTAGTCAGGATTTCAACGCGGTCGCCCGTCTTGATCTCGTGCGTGAGCGGAGCCACCGCACCGTTGATTTTGGCGCCGACGCAGTGGTTTCCCACCTCGGTGTGAACGGCATAGGCAAAGTCGAGCGGCGTGGAGCCGGCACGAAGCGCCATGACCTCGCCTTTGGGCGTGAAGACAAAGATCTCTTGATCGAACAGATCGACCTTCAGCGAGTGCAGGTATTCCTTGGCATCGGTGATCTCGTCGGAAGCCGCCCAATCGAGCGAATGTTTGAGCCAGTTGATCTGGTCGTCCAAACGTTGAGCGTCATTGGTCTTGGAAGCAGACGATCCGCCCGACTTCTTATATAGCCAGTGGGCGGCAATGCCGTACTCGGCCTGCTCATGCATCTCATAGGTTCGAATCTGAATCTCGAGCGGACGAGCCGTAGGGCCGATGACCGTCGTGTGGAGCGACTGGTAGTTATTGACCTTAGGCATGGCGATATAGTCTTTAAAGCGACCAGGCATGGGGTGCCACAGCGTATGCACCGCACCGAGCGTGGAGTAGCAATCGCGCACCGAATGGGTAATAACGCGCAGCGCCACCAGGTCGTAGATCTCGGAGAACTCCTTGCCCTTGCGCTTCATCTTTTGGTAGATGGACCAATAGTGCTTGGAGCGGCCGTTGATCTGGAAGTCCTCCAGACCAATGCGGTTGAGCTCATCGGTAAGCGTCTTGATGGTCTCGGCAAGGTAGCGTTCGCGGACCTCGCGCGACTCAGCTACCATACGCGCGATGCGCTGGTAGGCATCGGGCTCCAGGTAGAAGAAGGACAGGTCCTCGAGCTCCCACTTAATAGAGCTCATGCCCAGGCGGTCGGCCAAGGGCGCGTACACGTCCATGGTCTCGCGAGCCTTAAACAGGCGACGATCCTCGCGCAGGGCTGCCAGCGTTCGCATGTTGTGCAGACGATCGGCAAGTTTAACGATGATGACGCGGATGTCCTTGGACATGGCGAGGAACATCTTGCGCAGCGTGAGCGCCTGCTTCTCGTCCATGCTGTCGACTTCGATGTTGGTGAGCTTGGTCACGCCATCGACGAGCTCGGCCACCGTATCGCCAAACAGGCCGGAAACATCGGTGAGCGAGGTCTCGGTATCCTCGACGGTATCGTGCAGCAGCGCGGCACACACCACATCGCAGTCCATCTTGAGATCGGCCAAAATGATGGCAACCTCGACGGGATGGTTAATGTACATCTCGCCCGAGCGGCGCTTTTGGTTGCAGTGCTTCTCGGCGGCAAAGCAGTAGGCCTGCTCAACCTTAGAAAAGTCGTCCTCATTCATATATTTGAGGCACAGGCGCTCCAGCTTGTCGTAGCTGTCCGCCATAATCTCGGGCGGCAGCTCATCGGCATGCTTATAGTGCTCCATCTCCGAAAACGGCTGGAGGGTGGAATCATGGGCGGTACGGGCTGCGGCATCCATCGAGGTCCCCTTCCCCTAGGCCCGCGGTACGATCGGGCGGTTAACTTTGGCTAGCATATCAGAAGCGCACGAATCGAGCGCCCAGCTCCGGAAAGCCGAAAACTCCATGCGCGAGCGCAAGCCCTCCAAATAGCGAATTGACCTGCTCAACTGCACGCGGCCGGGGTTTTCGGCCATCGCGATGCGACGAGTGTCGTCAAACCCCGAAACTCGACAGAAACCAAGCTCTTCGAAGATTCCCAGGCCGCTTTCCACCGAACGCTCGTCGACCGGCGTGCGAGCATCGATGGCAAGGCACATCTGCGCGATGTCGATATCGCTCGCACTAAAGGAATCGTCCCCGGTTTTGCCGCGGTTGGAGCGCCACATGGTCTGCAGCGCGCGATAGAGCGTGACGAGCTCGTCGCGCTCGGGCGCATAGCAGTCGAGCAGGCGCTCGTTAATGCGGGCGTCGCGCGACGAATAGAGCAGATGGATCACGGCGGGCTGGCCATCGCGGCCGGCACGTCCGCTCATCTGGTTGAACTCGATGGCGCCAAACGGCATGTGGTAGAGCACGACATGGCGGATATCGGGCAGGTTGACACCCTCGCCAAAGGCGGAGGTCGAAACGATGCAGCTGAGGCTTCCGTCTCGGAATGCTTCCTCCACGCGACGGCGATCGGAACGCGCAAGCCCCGCGTTATAGAACGCGATATGGGTCGCACAGTCGGGAACGCGTTTGCGTAGTGTCTTGGCAAGCGCCACGGACTGATCACGCGAATTGACGTAAATGACGGTCTTCTCCCCCATCGCCACGATCGACACCAAACGGTTCTCGCGGCTCGCAAGATCTCGGTCGTCCTCGAGCTGCAGGTTCTCGCGCACCGTCTCGTCGACCACCGTGTGAGTGATCGGAAGCATGCGGGCAAGCTCGGCCACGACCGGAGCCGTCGCGGTGGCCGTCGCGGCCATAACGACCGGGTCGCCCAGGGCTTTGAGGATATCGGGCATGTCGAGATAGGCGCTGCGGTCGCCGCCCTTGGCAAGGCCAGCGTGGTGTGCCTCATCGATAACGACAAAACCGATGCGCCCCGAACGCGCAAAGCGGTCGCGGTGAATGGACAGGAACTCGGGCGTCGTGAGCACGATGCCGGTACGGCCCGAAGCCAAGCCGGCAAACACGTCATCGCGCGCCGCCTCCACGGTCTCGCCGGTCAACACGCCGACGCCAATGCCGAGCGCGGCCATCGTCGACGAGAGGTGATAGGCCTGGTCGGCAACGAGCGCGCGCAGCGGATAGACAAAGATGCTCGCACGTCCGCGAAGGACCGCCTCGCGCGCGGCATGCACATGGAAGATGAGTGACTTGCCGCGCCCCGTTCCCATAACGGCCAGAACACTTTGGTGATCGGCCAGGGCATCGAGCGCCTCGACCTGCGCGCGGTGCGGCTGGTTCGAGCCGATAAAGCTATGGATAAGCGAGCGCGTCAGCTCGGTATAG
>CABURV010000062.1 GCA_902494035.1 uncultured Collinsella sp. | reverse complement strand
GACTTTGAGATCGAGCCGGTGCGCGGCCGCGAGCTGGCCCGTTTGGGTGCCACCTTGGATGCCATGCGCGCCGAGCTGCTGAGGGCGCAACGGCACCTGTGGCACACGCCTGAGTCCCGGCGCCAGCTCAACGCGGCATTCGCCCACGATCTGCGCACGCCCATCACGGTGCTCAAGGGAACGGCCGAGCTGGCCCGCATGCGTGTGGATGCGGGCAAACAGGTGACATCTGAGCAGGTTGAACGTTTGCAGGCGCAGGTTGCCCGCTTGGAGTCGTACGCCAATGCCATGAGCGGCGTGTGCAAGCTCGAGGATCGTGCGGTGAACCGTGCCCCGCTCGCCTTGCGTGAGGCTGAAGACGAGCTTAGGCGGCACGCGCGCGAGGTCGTTGCGGCCCGGGCCCCCGAGTTGGCGGTCGAGGTGCGCTCGGTCGAGGGCATGGATGGGGTCTCGGCTACCGCCGCCGCGCTCTTGCTCGACATGTCCCTGGTGGAGGAAGTGCTCGACAACCTTTTGAGCAACGCATGCGGCCACGCCCGCGCGCGGGTGGTGGTCGAGCTGGGCGTGGGGGACAACGGCGATTCGCGGCGTCTGATTGTGCGCGTGCGAGACGATGGCGATGGTTTTTCGCCTGAGGCCCTGCACCGCGCATGCGATGCGTTCTACAGCGAAAACAAGTCGGCCGAGCACTTTGGCTTGGGCCTGAATGTGTCGAGCGTGTTGGCCGAGCTGCACGGCGGCGACATCGAGCTGGCCAACGGCCCGTGCGGCGGGGCGTGCGTGACGGCGACGTTTGAGTGCGGGTGCAAGGCTCCTGGCGAAAATCTTCCAGCGTAGACAAAGGGTTGACACGCGTTTTGGACACTACTGGTTGTAGGTAACCAGGGAGGTGTCCGAGATGCGTGTTGACATGAATGGTGCGGACGCGGCCATGCGCCCGCTCGGAATGACGGGAACGGTGTTCCCGCGCGAGGACTGTACAACGTGCCGTCGCAAGGAAACGTGCTCGGCGTGCCGGAGGGCCGCACAGCGCGATGCGGCACCCAAGGAGCCGGTGTCCTCGGCACCCGAGGCCGCGGTGCGCCGCCGTCGCATGCGTTGGGCCGTGATGGCCGCCGCGGTGGGTACGATCTCGCTCATTCTTCCGCTGTGCTGGGAATACCTGCCCGATGTGCTCGCTTGGCTGGGCGACCCCGCGCAGGTGCGCACGTTTGTGGCCGAGCATGCCATCGCCAGCCGCCTCGTGCTCTTCCTCATCAACTTCGTCCAGGTGCTGCTGGCGTTTTTGCCGGGAGAACCGGTTGAGCTGGCAAGTGGTTACGCCTTTGGCTTTTGGGAGGGCACGGCCATGTGCCTGGCGGCGTCGGGTGCGGCGACCTGCGTGATCTGGTGGGCGGTGCGCCGTTGGGGCTGGCGTCTTATCGATCTGTTCTTCGACCGCAGCCTGGTCGAGCGGTTCTCCTGGTTGCACAATTCGCGCCGCATGGGTCTCGTGATGCTCTGCGTATTCCTGGTCCCCGGAACGCCCAAGGACTTCCTTACCTACTTTGCAGGCCTGACCGGCATGGGTTTTGGTCCCGTGGTGCTTATCGCAACGTTTGGGCGGATCCCCTCGATCGTCACCTCGACCGTTGCCGCCTCGGCGCTGGGAGCGGGCGAGGTGGAGATGGCCGTTGCGGCCGTGGCGGTGTCGGTGCTCATGCTGGTTGCTGGCGTGTACTTGGTGCGCGTGGTGCGCAAGCGCTCTGCGAGTCGGGTCTCGTGTGAACCGGACTCAACGGTAAACAAACGGTAATCTTGCCCGCAGTTTACGGGTTGTTAGCAATCAGTCGGTACAGTGTTGGAAGGAGAAGAACCATGAGGCATGGAGGACAAATGCAGTATCAGTTGGGCGATGTGCTGATGATGGAAGACGGCACCGAGGCCGAGGTGACTCCACTTAAAGAGGATATGCAGGCGCTGGCGTCGCTGGCGATTTTTGCGCTGATCGCCGTGTTGTTGCTGGCATTGGGCTGCTAGCGGCACGTTTTAGCCTGATCGCATGCCGTTCGCCGCAAAAACGCTGCCGTCCGCGGCCGGTATATGCATGTGGTCTCGCCCATCTGTTACGCGGGGCATCATCATCACATGCATAGGTAATTCGGCCGGGGTTTCCCGGAGAGTGGGATTCCCCAGAGAGCGAGGTTCGTATGGATAAGCGGACGGTTTCCTATCGAGCGATCGCCCTTGCGTTGGGAATCGCGCTGGTGGGCGCGGGGTTCGGTCTGTGGTCGGCGCGCGAAACCGCGGTCATCAAGAGGGGCCTTGCCGAGGGATTTGCCATCAACGGTATGTTCCAGGAGCGACAGCCCGGCCGATCAACGCTTGCGTTTCTTGACGAGGAGGGGCGGTGGCAGCACGTCGACGAGCACGGTGACGTTATGAACGGCACGTTCAAGCGTTCGGCCGACCCCAACGGCTTCGTGCTGCTGGACGAGGCGGGCGGCGAATGCGGGTCCGTCCATCTTGCGTTCACCTCGAAGGACGGCCTGCACGGAACGCTGTATCTGCAGGCCGATGACGAGATTGTTAGGTTTGACAAGACGGATCGGGTCCCGGCTTTTATGGAACAGTAGGCTGGGGCAGCTGCCGCTCTTAGCAAAACCTTAGGATTTCATTCAAGACCTCTTATGGGGCAGGGCCATATTCTCCCTATCGATGGCGTACGGGCGCAATCGGCGATAAGGGAGGCATTATGGAATGCATGTTGGCAAGTCAACGCCCATATAGCGATGGGAATTATGGCGGGAGCGACGTCTATCGCGTCCCGGCGGGTCGCACGGAGGCATTTCCCGTTCAACGGCGGGGCAGAGGCGCCCGCACGGTTTACCGTGGTGTGCGCCGCATCGATCGAGGCCCTTTGCGCGGCCGGCGTCCGCGACGCGGCATTCGCGCGGCCGCTCTCGTGGTTGCGATGCTGACGATTGGCGCCATCGCCTTGTCGTCGTGGCGCAACGGGGGACCGACTGCGCCCGTGGCGGCAGGATGGGATGCCCTGACGGCCCCGCGCTCAACGCCTAAGCGAGAGTGGAGCCGCGGTGCGATTCCGCATTTGTATCAGATCGATCCGGCATGGGCTACCGAGCCGTACGCCGGCGGCACCATTGGCGAAAACGGGTGCGGGCCCACGTGCCTCGCCATGGTATATGTGGCGTTAACGGGGCGTACGAATCGGGGTCCCGTGGAAATGGCTCGACTGAGCGAGGATGCCGGGTTCACTGTGGACGGCATGACATCGTGGGAGCTCATGACGGTCGGCGCTGCTCAGTTGGGCATGGTAGGTGAGGAGATGCCCGCTGATGCGGGGCGTGTGTCCGAGGCCCTTGCTGCCGGTGTGCCCATTATCGCGAGCGTTCGTCTCGGCGACTTTACCACGACCGGCCATTTTATCGTGCTGGCGGGCATCGACGAGTCCGGACGGCTTGTTGTGCGAGATCCCAACAGCCGCAACCGAAGTGAAAAGACCTGGGACATCGAGCGCGTGCTTTCCCAGTGCTCCAACCTGTGGAGTTTCCGCCTGGCCTAGGCGTTGTGCCTTGGAAGCTCGACGGTGAAGCCTGTGGTGCCGCCGGAGCTCTGCGCAGTGATTTCCCCGCCGTGCAAGTGGACGATCTCGCGCGCGATGGCGAGCCCCAGGCCTGCCCCGCCTGTCGAGGTCGCACGGGTTTCGTCCACGCGATAGAACTTGTCAAAAATGGACTGCAGCTTGTGCGGGGGAACGGTCAGGCCCATGTCGGTTATGCGCACGCGCACGCGTTCCGCATCGGCCGTATCCACGTTAACGGCGATGGGTGTATTGGGCGAGCTGTAGGCGATCGCGTTCTTGAGGATGTTGTTGAACACGCGTGCCAGGCGCATGGCATCGCCTTCGATCATGAGCGGCTCGGGCTCTTCGTCTGTAATCTCCGTGCCGTCTACGACAAGCTTGGCCGTATTGCCGTGCCCATTCAGCAGGGGATAGAACTCATCGAGCATTTGCACAAGAAGAAACGAGAGGTCGACAGGCTCCATCTCGAGTTCGACATTTTGCAGGTTGTAGCGTGTGATGTCGAAGAATTCGTTGATCAACCGTTCGAGACGCCGGGCTTTGTCCAGGGCCGTGGCGGTATAACGGTTGCGTTGCTCTGCGGGCATATCCGGGACCTCGTCCAGCAGGGAAAGATAGCCCACGACCGAGGTGAGCGGCGTTTTGAGATCGTGCGCCAGGTAGGTGATGAGGTCGTTCTTCCGGGAGGCCTCATCGCGTAGCGCCTGCTCGCGATCGCGCATGGTTCGTTTTATCTCGGTCATGCGCAGGGCGACGTCGTCAAATCCGGGGCCAAACACATCGGCTGCCGGCGCCTCGCCCTCCATAAAGGTGTCGATGCGGCGGCAAACGGCCTCCAACGTTCGCCTGCGTTCCATACGGCGCGCAATCAACATCGTGAGGGCGACGGCAATGACCAGGGTCGCAAGGGCGCCCAAGCCCAACTGGTAAAACATGAAGCGCACGCCATCCGGGCTCAACACGTCAAGGGGTATCAGCCCCAGTTCATCGAGGTTGAAGGTCTTCAGCACCTGGCTGGCGAACCAGCTCATGAAGGCGCCATTCATATAGGTGTCTATAAAATCGAACAACGCGCCGAACAGGATTCGGATGAGTGTGAGCCCCAATACGGCCGCCGCGAGCCCCAGGGCTAGCGAGGTCAGACGGTCTCGAAGAGATTCAGCGTTCAATTTTGTACCCGCATCCCCAGACGGTTTTGATGTAGTGCGGTTCCTCAAATGAATCACCCATCTTCTCACGTAAATGTCGAATGTGTACGGTGATAGAGCCCGATCCCTTGTCGTAATATCCCTCGCCAAAGACCCCGCAATACAGCTCTCGTGCCGAGAGTACGGCCCCGTTGGCTTCGAGTAGCAGTTGGAGGATGGAGAACTCGGTGGGCGTGAGGGGGAGCGGGCGTTCATTGAGGGTGGCTTCGTGAGCGGAGATGTCGAGCACGAGCCCGCCGCGTACCAGCAGGCTTAGCCCGGATGCTGGGGAGCTCGCGGCAGCATCGCCGGCTTCGGCGGGATTATAGATGGTCGCGCGCCTGAGTTGGGCTTTAACGCGGGCGACGAGTTCAAGGGGCAGGAACGGCTTGACTACGTAGTCGTCGGCCCCGAAGGTGAGGCCCGCCACGCGGTCGGCCTGCTCTCCTTTGGCTGTGAGCATGATGATGGGATAGGCATGCTCCGCGCGGATGCGGCGGCATAGCTCCAGGCCGTCCAACCCGGGAAGCATCACATCGAGAATTGCCAGATCGATCGGCGCGGCATGTGGGTCAAGTGCCCGTATGGCCGCCTGGGCGCCATCGCCGAACATCTCGACATCAAATCCCTCGTTGCGCAGGTATACACCGATGAGCTCGGCAATTGCCTCCTCGTCGTCCACCACCAAGATGCGGGGCATAGCCCACCTCGCCTTCCGCAGAGTTTCCTAGCCTCTTACGGTACGGCAATCTGGACATGTGCGAATGCTAATTCTTTCCTAATGTTTGGGATATTGGGCGCGAGGACCTGGCATTAAGGTGGCGTCGCGAAAAGTGGTGTAAGGGGACCCCGCCCCTGAACCTTCGACGGCCTGAATCTACGCCGCCCTCGCCAGCCCGTCAAGCCCTGCTATGACGACCAGCCTCGACCTCTGGCGCTCGACCTCGGAATCGTCCGGGTCCGCCGCCGGGGCCGCCTCCTCCCGGGACTGCTCCCAGAGCTCCTCGAGCGACTCGGGCACGATGTACCTCCTGCTCGACCAGTCCTCGTCCTCCTCGCAGAGCACCGCGCCGACCAGGCGGACGAGCGACGCCTCCGAGGGGAAGCTCTGCACGACGCGCGTGCGCCGCTTGATCTCGCGGTTGCAGCGCTCCTGGACGTTGTTCGTCCTGATGCGCCGGCGGTGCGCCTCCGGGAAGTCCAGGTAGGCGAGCGCGTCGGCCTCCGCCTCCTCCATGACCTTCCCCGCGTCCTCGGACAGGCTCGCGATGACGGAGCAGGCCGCGTGGTACGCCGCCCGCACGCGCGCCGGCTCGGTCTCGGCGAACACCGCGTGGAGGACCGCGCCGGCGGCCCTGCGCTTGGCCTTCGTCGCCACCGCGTCGATCACGTCGCGCTCCAGGTGGACGATGCAGCGCTGCCACGCGGCGCCCGGGAAGAGCTCCCGGACGGCCCGGACGATGCCCCCGTGGGCGTCGGAGGTCACGCACTGCACGCCGGAGACGCCCCGCTCGCGGAGCCCTCGCAGGAACCCCTTCCACGAGGCGTAGCTCTCCGTGTCGACGCAGGCGAACCCGGCCACGCGGCGCACGCCGTCCTCCCCGAGGGCGATGGCGGTGACGACCGCCGCCGTGGCGCCGTGGCCGCCCTTGCGGCACGGCACGTAGGTCGCGTCGACCCAGAGGTAGGGGTAGCGCTGGGCGGGGAGCCCCCGTCCCCTCAGCGCCGCGACCTCGGCGTCAAGCTCGGCGCAGATGCGGCTCACGCGGTCCTTGGAGAGGTTCGCGGCGCCCATCCCCTCCAGCGCCCTCCCGACCTTCCTGGTGGACACGCCGAGGGCGTACATCTCGCTCGCGGCGCATATCACCGCCCTGTCGACGCGCCCCCACCGCTCTATCAGCGACTCGGGGAAGTAGCTCCCGGCGCGCAGCTTGGGGATGCGCAGCGTGAGCGTGCCGAGCTGGGTCTCCAGCCTCCGCTCGCGGTAGCCGTTGCGGCTGGTTCCGGTCGCCTCGCAGACCGCGTCCGCCTCCGCGTCCATGATCTCGTTGGCGCAGGACTCGGCGAGCAGCCTCGCGAGGCCGGTCATCCCCTCCTCGCCGAGCACGCCCTTCAAGACGTCGAGCCCTTGCTGTACAGTTTCCATAGCGGTCCCTTTCCCTTCGAACCTTCTCTTGGCCGAAAAGATTCTAGGGCGGGGGCCGCGCCTATTTCAAAGCTCGCTTACACCACAATTCGCGACGCGATCGGCATTAACGTTCTGCGAGCTCGATTGATGTGTTTAGACCAACCGCGCGTAGTCTTGGGACTGATGGAAAATGTGGGTGATGAACACATGGCCATCTTTGATTTTGAAGAGCGCGACATAGCGCATGACGGCCATGGAGCGATAACCCTGGGCGACGAGCTCGGGGAGATGCGACGGGGGATAGCTTTTGGGGTTTTGTCTCACGAGTTCGATCTTTTCCGCAAAAGATGAAATGAAGTGGGATGCAGCCTGTCGGCTGCCGAGCGTCTTGGCCAGGTATGCAACGATTTGTTCGTACTCTCGTTCTGCTTCGCGTGTGATGACGAGCTTATAGGTCATATTCTGCCTTTATTCGTGCGGCAAACGTATCGTAATCTTCGTACTCGCCGTTTGCTATTTCCTGCTCGGCGAGCATGATGCGGGACAGGAGTTTCGCTTTAGCCACCTCGTCGCGTTGAGATGCCCACTCTTCGGCGGACAGACAGTGAAACGCCTCGTATCCGTTGCGCGTTACGGTCACATCGCGTTCCCGCTCAACGAGGGCGCTGAATGCGGCCGTGTCTTTCATATCCCTGACGGGCACTGCTGTTGGCATGATGAGACCTCCGAATTGAGTGTGGTATAAATATACCACACTCAATTTCCCCATGCTTCGAGATGCCCCTCCGCAGACTTGGGGAACTTCGCCATCCAAAGATCTCCATGCTCATCGCGCATGGACGCTTTTGGGCGATCTCCTCCCAGGCTCGATCCGGCATCGAGAAGGTCCCGGATGTCTACATCCATATCTTGGGAGGCGCGATCGGCGGAACTGAGCAGCTGGGGAAGGTCGATTTCGCGGGGAACGCCGGTCTCGGGAGCTGTGAGCACGTTTCCGTCTGCGTCCCATAGGCGCAGAGCGCCCTGGCGTGTCTCATCGTTCACGCCTGTGAGCAGATCTGTTTCAAATAGGGTTCGGGGAGTTCTTCCTGCGTTTTTTGCTTCCAAACGCTCGGCGCGTGTCATCAAGTTTCTTCCCCAGCGATCGGGCATACAGTCTTTAAGCGCCCTAAGAGATCTGAGGCCCGCAGAATGGAAAGAGCCTCCGCCCAGCGGCACATCGGGCGCAAGCGCAAAGGCGTCCTCGCGTGCCAGATATTGCTGGTCGTAAACAAAACTGGTGGTTTCTTCCCCATTGCGTATGTTTTGAAAGAGCGTGCCTGCGGGGACATCCATGCCGTCGATTTGCATGGTAACCAAGTACTGCATTAGAGGCTCCTCACTCGCTTGGGTGTGTCCTCCTCGGAGCGCGCTCGGCCGATGGGGGTGACGAGCGGATCGGTTGCGTCTACGACGGAATCAAGCATTCCAAGTACACGGGCAACACGCAGAAAGGTCTCGAGCGATCCGTCGCCCTTCGTGAGCATCTTGGTGATGGTGGGGATCGACATGTTGCAGCGCCGCGCAAGCAGATCGACGGGAATGCGCTGCTGCCTGCGCGCCAGGTCGAAGTGTGTTGCGATGGTACGTTTTGCCCGGGCTATGGGAATTGGTGTGATGCCAGCCATAAAAACCTAACATTAATAATATTTGCGGTTATAGAAGATAATAGAAAGAATCGTTAATGTTAGCAAGGAGTCTGCAAGTACAAACCGAGTCGGAAACTTTGCTTTAACCGCCTCGTCGCCACCGCTCGCCGATAGAGGGGGGGTGTTCCTATAGTTTTGTCAACTGGGAAATGCTCTCCGTGCGACCGAATCGCGGCATGCTGACGCCAAGCCATTAGGCCGGTGGGCTTCAGTCTGCTCGGTGCGTTTCGGCTAGGCTGCGTAAGGCACCCTGTCTCGCATGACCGCGTAGATGACCTTCAGTCTCTTTCGCGCCAGCGCCTTGAGCGCCTTGCCGTGCGACATGCCCCGCTCCCGGCACCTGGTGTAGTAGTCGCCCCATCTCCCCTCTGTCCGGGTAAGGCAGTTACATGAGAATATGAGCAGGTTCTTCAGCCTCTTGTTGCCTTGGCGCGATGCCGTCACCGAGGAGATCGAGGTTCCCGACTGGCGGTTGCGCGGCGCCAGGCCGCAGTACGACGCGAGCCTGTCGTGACTGGGGAAGTCTTCGATGTCGATGGAGATCGCAAGCTCGGAAGCGGTTTTGGGCCCGATGCCCGGCACCGTCAGGAGGCATCGGTAGGTATCGTCGCCCTCGAGCAGGGCGGAGATCTCCGCCGTGATCGCCTCGATCTCCGCCGAGTTCTCGGATATCCTGCGCGCGAGCAGTTTCACCGCCCGGTCCTCGGCGGCGACGACCGACGCATCCGGCCTTGTCGAGGAGGTTGTCGAGCGGACGAGGGCCTCGATCTTACCGCGCGCCGCCCCACGCGTGAGCGCCGCCGCCCTGCGGGGCCCGGCGTCGGCTACCGACCAGGCCCCGCCGAGGGATGCCATGAGCCTCAGCTGGGGCCCGTCGGACAGGTCGACCAGCGCCTCGAAGGCGGGGCACGATTCCAGCAGGATGCTGCGCAGCCGGTTCTTATTCCTAGTGTTCTCGCAGGTCAGGAAGTTCCTCTGGGCGGCCAGCGCCCTCGCCGCCGCAATCGTCGGACCTGGGTCTCCGACCGGCAGGAGCGCGTCGGGGATGCCAAGCGCCGTCTTCGCGATGACCATCGCGTCTCGCTCGTCGGTCTTGGCGTCGCCGGCGAAAAGCCTGGCGGCCCCGTGCGCCGCGAGTCCCGGCAGGTACGCCGCCGACATCCCGACCGCCTTGGCGCGGGCGAGCGCGAGGGCGCCTATGT
>CABURV010000061.1 GCA_902494035.1 uncultured Collinsella sp. | reverse complement strand
GCTCAGGGCGATATACGCCGTGATGCGCGACCGGGTGCCCTACCGGGAGTAGCCCCGACGGTTGACAAAACTATAGGAACACCCAATGACTAGTCATTTTTTGTCTAGTCGTTGGGGACACTCTTTGCGAGCGATTTGCTCGTTTGTCGACGCGCGAGTGTCCATTCGGCGTTTTCTTGAGCTGTGGCGCTCTGCTGTTTCTGTGATGGCCGGGGGCGCTTGGCTCAAAAGGACGGGTTTGCCGTCTATGTTTACCTGCGGTTTTGTTGCGGTGCGCATTTTCGGTCAAGCTTTTCGTCAAGTGCTTGGTCAGCATCTGGTTTGCAGCCGGAGGCCTATTTTGCCCGCGCTGGTCGTGGCCGACCACCCTCCTCGTAAGCTCAAATTGAGGTCTATCAGTTTGAGGAGGATGCCATGACTGACCACGCTTTAGACCGAGCGCAGCTAGCCGAAGCCGTCGGCAACGATATTGCCGACATGGCTCACTTTTGGATGCTGCGGAAGTTTCAATTCCTGGAGCCGGCGCGCGAGCAGTTCGAGATCATCGTCGATCCGTGGCTCAGCTATTGCACAGAACCTTCGCAAAACGAAATCATGGCTTACAACATGGCATTTACCGATTGGCTGCTCTTTGAGCGCCCCTATCGCCATGACAAGACGCTGTTCGAGCTATATGTTGACGAGCCGCCGGCATCGCTTTCGCCTGCCTCGCTCAAGCGGCTCGAGCAGGTACGCGACGCGCAGTATTTCTCGCGCTTTGGCATTTTGGACAAGGATCCTGCGAACGGCATGGTTGCGCTGAAGGATACGCGCACCGACCGTCGCTTTGATGTCTACGACCCGCATATCGTGCAAAAGGAGCATTGGAACGACGGAGCGATTGCGGTGCGCCTCGCCTGCGTCGACGATGTCTGGCTGACGGCGGGACAACTCTATCTGTATGACATCGCACGCCTGAGTGACACGGCGGTCGACGGGCCTGGCGCCGTTCATCCAGAAGACCTGGAAGATAGCTTCGACACCTCATGCATCAGCTTCTTTTTGCGCCTGGTCCGCGACATCATGGGTGCCCAGGGGCGGTACGTGAAGTCGCTCAACATCTACGAGCAGGAGTGGGAGTAGGGGATTTGGCTGGTGTCGCCCTGCTGCCCTGACTTTGTCTCAATCTGTAACGTTTGGCGGCAGAAAACCGGTCTAACTGTTACAGATCGAGACGTTTGGCACCTGGTTGGGGGAATGTCTCAATCTGTAACATCTACAAGCCCAAATTCGACCTACCTGTTACAGATCGAGACAAAGGTTGGCGGCTGCCGAAAGATCCTGTTCTGTAACAACTAGAGGCTCAAAGACCGTCTTCCTGTTACAGATCAAGACATTTGTCAGCGGAGGCAACAGCGGCGATGGTCCATTTGTCTGACGTGGTGGTGATGAAAGTGTCTAATACCGATCTCAAACACAAACATGCGACTCGCAACACGCTGGCGCGGAACAGGATGCTCGCGCGGCTCACGGAGGCGACCGAGCAAGGTGCGCTGCTCGCAACGCATGACAATACCGAGCTCATGTGGCTGCGACGCCATGTTGGAACCGACGATATCGCGGAGCCCGAGCCGTACCTGTTCTGTTTTCAGCATGATTGGGATGCATTGACGCCGGCGGAGCGAGCGCTGAGGACTATCAAAGGGCTTGCGGAATTTCATCCCGATTGGGCGTTTTGGGGCTATGACGCGGCGCTTTTGTGGGGTTTGGAGGTGCCGAATGATCTGCTCGGGCCACGATATCTTGTTAAGACGGGTTGCTCGGTGCCGCTGAGTGCAGGATGTCGGCTGTTGCGTCCGCAGGCGGCGGGTGCACTTGAACAAGCCGACGGCGTGCGGGTGACGTCGTTTTGGCGCACGGTGGAGGATTGCCTGCTTCGCGCTCCGTTTTCGTACGGGTTGGCGATTGCCGATTCAGCACTGAGGGCAAGGGACGTTTCGCGCGATGACCTGTGCGAGTGTCTCCGCTTCGATTGCGAGGGCAGGCGCGGGTATCGCAGGGCGCAGGTGATTGCGTCGTATGCGGACGGACTGTCCGAAAACGGCGGCGAGTCTCGGTTCCGAGCGTTCTTTATTGCATACGGCTTTCCGGTTCCGGAGTTGCAGGTGGAGTTTCGCGATCCGCTCGATTCGAGCCAGGTGTTTCGCGTCGACTATTTTTGGCGGCTCGTGGACGGGACGTGTGTCATCGGCGAGCTCGACGGAAAGGGGAAGTACACCTTGCAGAACGGCGAGGGCCGGGAGTCGGTCGACCCATTCGTGGCAGAACGTCAGCGAGAGTCTCATCTGACGATGCTCGGGCACAAGGTGCTTCGGTTTACGTTTGATGAACTCAAGAACCCGGGGAAGCTGGCTGAAAAGATGAGACTGGCGGGAATACCACAGCGGGCCGATCTGGCTGAGGAATGGAGACGCCAGTGGTATGGGTGCTAAGGGGTGCAACTGACGCGAATGTGGTTGTTCCTGCCGAGTTTGTCTCGATCTGTAACAACAAGGGGCCGTTTGGCCTCGTAGCTGTTACAGATCGAGACAGAAGGTTGGCTGCCGCTAAAAGATCTCAATCTGTAACATCTAGAAGCCGAAAACCTGTCTACTTGTTACTGATTTAGACGTTTGACGACAGGGCTGGAGAATATCTCAATCTGTAACGTTTGGCGGCTGTTTGGGCCCGTAACTGTTACAGATTGAGACGGAAGGTTGGCGGCTGCCGAAAGATCTCGATCTGTAACATCAAGGGGCCCAATAACCCTGTACCTGTTACAGATCGAGACATTCCCCTGATGTTGCTGGGGTGGGGCTGCAACGTATTCCGTCCCCCACATCCCCTCTTCCCTCCGTTAACCGATATGCTCGACTTTAGGTCGCTGCATTAGGTGATAATGGACAAATGTTCATGTTAATCGTGAGGGAGGAGCTCGATATGGCGTCTGCCGATCGTCCCATGTTGTTTATCAATGCGACCGTCTTGGATGGCTCGGAGCATATGGAGCCGCAGCCCGATATGGCCGTGGCCGTCGAGCGTGGCATCATCACCTGGATTGGTCCGAGCGCCGTGGCGCAGGCGCCGGCGGGCGCCGAGGTTATCGACCTGGCAGGTGCGTATCTCATGCCAGGCCTCATCAATATGCATGTGCATCTGTGCGGTTCGGGCAAGCCGGTTTCGGCGGGCGATGCGGGCGCGCTGATGAAGAAGCTCGATAATCCCGTGGGGCGCGCCATCGTGCGCCATATCCTCAAGGGCAGCGCTCAGCAGCAGCTGGCAAGCGGCGTGACCACGGTGCGCGGCGCGGGCGACCCGCTGTTTGCCGATCTGGCCGTGCGCGATGCTATCGATGCCGGCAAGTATCAAGGTCCTCGCCTGGTGGCGCCGGGAACGGGCGTCACGGTGCCGGGCGGCCATGGTGCGGGCCTGTTCGCCCAGGTGGCCAACAGTCCCGCCGAGGCAGCCGAACAGGTGCGCGACCTGTATGCGCGCGGTGCCGACGTCATTAAGCTGTTCGTGACGGGCGGCGTGTTCGATGCGACCGAGGTGGGCGAGCCGGGCGTGCTGCGTATGCCGGTGGAGGTTGCCGCGGCGGCATGCAAGGCGGCGCACGATATGGGCCTTCCGGTTATGGCCCATGTCGAGAGTACCGAGGGCGTGAAGGCCGCGCTTGAGGCCGGTGTTGACACGATTGAGCACGGCGCTCCGTTGACACCCGAAATCTTGGAGCTGTATCGTGGCGCCGCGGGCACACAGCTCGAGGGGCGTGCGCCGAGTGTGACCTGCACTATCAGCCCGGCGCTGCCGTTTGTATTGCTCGACCCGGAAAAGACCCATTCGACCGATACGCAAAAGAAGAACGGCGACATCGTGTGCTCGGGTATCATCGAGAGCGCCCGTGCCGCACTGGAAGCTGGCGTTAAGGTGGGCCTTGGCACGGACTCGAGCTGCCCGTTCGTGACGCAGTACGACATGTGGCGTGAGGTGGCCTATTTTGCCAAGTATGTCGGCGTGAGCAATGCCTTCGCGCTGCACACGGCCACGCAGGTCAATGCTGAGCTACTGGGGCTGGGCGGCGAGACCGGCACGATCGAGTGCGGCAAGGCCGCCGATATCCTGGTGACGCGCAAGAATCCGCTCGATGACCTGTGCGCACTGCGTGAGCCGATGCGCGTGATGTGCCGTGGTGATCTGGTGTGCAAACTCAAGGTGAAGCGTATTCCCGAGGTGGACGCCGAGCTCGACACGATTATGGCCATGCCTGCCGAGGCGTTGGCCGAGGAGCTTGCCCGCGACGGCGTGGCGTAAGCGTGCGATATGGCGATGCGACAAAGGGGCAATCCCTTTGTCATAATCAAAAAAGCCGAGGTCTCAGTGCGAGGCCTCGGCTTTATTTTGTCCCATGGTATGGCGGCTATGAGCGTGTCTCCATCTTGGCGTGGCACTTGGGGCAGGTGACGCGGATCTTGCCTTTGCCCTTGGGAACGGAGAGCATCTGGCCGCAGTTGGGGCACTTGAGGTACGCTGTGGTCTTGCGACCCTTCCACATCTTCTTGGCCGTGCGCTTGGCACGCTCAAAGTCTTCCTTACTGGTGCCGGCTGCGCGTGAGGTGCTAGCCGCTGCAGCGCCGCCGCCCAAGCTGGCGACGAACTTGCCCAAGCCGGGAACATTGGCGGTCGTGGCGACAAAGGCCTCGTTCTCCTTGCGACGTGCATCGATATTTTTGGACAGGCCGCGCAGCACGCCAATCACGATTACGGCGATGGCGATCCAGCTGAGCCACTGGATACGAGCCATCGAACCGATCATGGCGATGATAATGCCTGCGAAGCCCATCACGATGGTGAGTTCGTCAGCGCCATTGCGGCCCTTCATAAAGTCATTCATGCAAATTGCCTTTCATTCGATATGCCGCACGCCTTTATACCCGATTTAGAGCAAGGGGGACAGGTTAATCTGCACCAATGTGGTGCAAACGTACCTGTCTCCAATGCCCCAATTACTTGGAGAGCTTGTCGACGACGCGTTCGATCTCGGCGAGCTTGGCGGCTTTGAGGTCTTCGTCGCCCGATTCGATTGCCGAAGTCACGCAGCCCTCGATATGCGCCTTGAGCACGTCGGCGTTAATGCGCGCGAGGAGCGCCTGTGTAGCCATGAGCTGTGTGGAAATATCGACGCAATAGCGGTCCTCATCGACCATCCGCAAGATGCCGTCGATCTGGCCGCGTGCCGTCTTGAGCATGCGGGTCACCGATTTGTGGTCTGCCATCATGGCGGGTCCTCGTTTCTGGTCGATGGGGTCGAATGCTTCTGGTAGCTGCTACGCGGCGGTCACGGACAGGGCGTGGAACTTCTCGCCGGCGCCCTCGACGGCGGCAGCGAGCTGTTCAGCGGTCACGGTGTCGGCGCACTCCACCTGTACGGTCTGAGTCTCGTGATCGGCGTCGGCGTCGGTCACGCCGGCCACGTTGAGCAACGCCGTCTCGACGGTGGCGTCGCAGTGGCCGCACATAAGGCCGGAAGTCTTAATTGTGAAACGCATGGGTATTCCTCTCTGTTGTGTCGGCTTTCCCAGGCACCCGACCTTGACCTTCAAGCTGCCGCCCGCGTACCAAAGTACGCGTCGCTCCTCTTTCAGGTCAATCTCGGGCACCTGGAAAACCCGTTCTAAATGGACTTAATGGTGAGCCTATTTTGCCACTTTTGGCTTAAAGGATTTTAAGCGCAGCGCATTGCTTACGACGCAGACGCTCGACAGGCTCATGGCGGCGGCGCCGAACATCGGTGAGAGCTGCCAGCCGGTGAGGGGGAAGAACACGCCCGCCGCCAGCGGAATGCCGATGCCGTTGTAGAACAGCGCCCAGAACAGGTCCTGCTTGATGTTGCGGATCGTGGCGCGCGAAAGCTCGATGGCGCGGGCGACGTCCATGAGGTCGCTGCGCATGAGTACCACGTCGGCGCCCTCCTTGGCGATGTCGGCGCCGGTGCCGATAGCAAGGCCCACGTCGGCGCGCGCCAGGGCGGGGGAGTCGTTGATGCCGTCGCCCACCATGGCGACCTTACTGCCCGCATCCTGCAGCTCGCGCACGTGGCGCTCCTTGTCGGCGGGAAGCACGTCGGCGATGACCTGCTTGCTGGTCAGTCCCACGCGGCGGGCGATGGCCTCGGCCGTCACGCGGTTGTCGCCGGTGAGCATGCGCACGTCGACGCCAAGCGAGCGCAGTGCGGCGATGGCCCCGGCGCTCGTCTCCTTGACCTCGTCAGCCACGGCAATGGTGCCGGCAAGCTCGCCGTTCTTGGCAAAGAACAGCGGCGTCTTGCCCTCGGCGGCAAATTGTTCGGCAAGACCCGCGGGCACGGTAACGCCCAGTTCGTCCATCAGGCGTACGTTGCCGGCTGCAATGGCGTTTTGCCCCTCGCGCGCCGTAACGCCTCGCCCGGGCACGGCAGCAAAGTCCTCGACCATGCGCGCGACGATCCCGCGTGTCTCGCACTCGGCCATAATCGCCTCGGCCAGCGGGTGCTCGCTCGAGCGCTCCAACGCGGCGGCCAACTTGAGCAGCGCCTTTTCGCTCATAGCGGGCGAGCCGTCAGCGCGCGTGGCTACCACGATATCGGTCACGGCAGGCTTGCCGCGGGTGACCGTGCCCGTCTTATCGAGCACCACGGTGCCCACGCTGCGCAGGTTCTCCAGCGCCTCGGCGCTCTTAAACAGAATGCCCATCTCGGCGCCCTTGCCGGTGCCGACCATAATGGCGACGGGCGTGGCCAGGCCCAGCGCGCACGGGCAGCTGATCACCAGCACAGCGACGGCGGAGGTGAGCGCTTCGTTGACGCTTCCGGTCAGCACCATCCACGCCACAAAGGTCACGGCCGAGATCGCGAATACTACGGGCACGAACACGCCGGCGACCTTGTCGGCCATGCGGGCGATGGGCGCCTTGGTGGCGTTGGCGTCCTCGACGAGCTGGATAATCTTGGCGAGCGACGTGTCGGCGCCCACACGCGTGGCGCGGAAGGTAAACGAGCCCGTGCGGTTGACCGTGGCCGCATTGACAGTGTCGCCGGCGGTCTTCTCCACGGGGATGGACTCGCCGGTGAGCGCGCTCTCGTCCACGGCCGAGCTGCCCTCGAGCACCACGCCATCGACGGGGATGGACTCGCCGGGGCGCACGCGCAGGACCTGGCCGGGAAGGATGGCGTCGACATCGACGGTGGTTTCGGTGCCGTCCTCTGCCACGACGGTCGCGGTCTTGGGCGCCAAGTCGATGAGCGCCTCGATGGCGCCGCCGGTCTTGGATTTGCTGCGTGTCTCGAGATATTTGCCCACGGTGACGAGCGACAGGATTGTGCCGGCGCTCTCAAAATACAGGTTGTCCATGCCCGTCATCATGGCCTTGTGGACCTGACCCGCGGCTAGCTGGTCGGCCATGATGAACATGGCGTAGAGCGACCAGGCGATGGAAGCAGTGGCGCCCACGGCAATAAGGGCGTCCATGGTAGGCGCGCCGTGCGTAAGCGATTTAAACCCGTTGATAAAGTATGCGTCGTTGACGTAGACGATGGGAATGAGCAGGACGAGCTCGGTGAGCGCGAGCGTCATGCTGTGGGTGTGGTCGGTGAAGACGCCGGGCAGTGGCCAACCGAGCATGTGCCCCATGCCTATGTAGAACAGTGGGATGAGGAATACGATCGAGACGATGAGGCGGGTGCGCATGGCAGAGGCGGCGGCCTCCAACTTTTTGGTCGGCGACTCCATATGGGCGGCGCCGGACCTGGCTTGCGCACTTCCGCTTTGGACAGCGTCGGTGCCCGTGCTGATGGGCGAGGCCGAGTAGCCCGCGCGGTCGACAGCGGTGCAGATGTCGTCGGGGGAGACCTGCGCAGGGTCGTAGTCCACCAGCATAGAGCCGGCGAGCAGATTGACCGCGACGCTTTGGACGCCGTCGAGTTTGCTCACGGCACGGTCCACGTGCGCCTGGCAGGCGGCGCACGTCATGCCGCCCACATCGAATTTATCTTGAGCCATGGCTTCTCCTTTCTGTGGTTCGGTATTGGAATTGTTAACCTGCCGATACTATACACCCATACCCCCTGGGGGTGTCCAGTACAGAAATAATATCTGAGATTTCGTAACAGAAGAGGATGGATGGTTGGCCGATGGACCGTCCCAATCAATCATCTCGATCTGTAACGTCTGGCAGGGAAAATGACCTCTAACTGTTACAGATCGAGGCAATTGCCGGGGAGGGGTCCCGTCACGGCAAGATGCCCGCCGCCTAGATACAGAACCCGGGGATCACACAGGTTAGCTTGTTTGGCTTTTCCGCAGGCGTTGCGTACGTAAAGACGTCGCCGTCGTGCCCCACGCGGTTCATATAGAGCGTGCCTTCGCTCTCCGATGTGTCGGGGCTCACCGTGCGCTCCCACCAACAGGTGTCCTTGCCCTTCCACTGGCGGACCATCGTCTCGTTCGTGGAATACGGGCTCACCTTGAGCTCGCGGAAGAGCTGATACTCCTTGCCCTCGCCGTTGTAGATGTCTGCCAGGTAGTGATAGTCCTCGGTAAACGAATCGGGCGGTTGCGTACCGCACAGCTCGACCATGGCGGGCAGCCAAAGGGTTGCGGGCAACTCGCTCAGGCACGATGCGCTGTTGGCGGCGCCCACATTGTTCGAGACCTTCTTGACCCCTTTAATGAGTGCGCGCAACTCGTTGGGCAGCAGCTTAAGGCCGTCGCCGTTGAGCCATTCCCGCAGCTCGCAATCTGCCCAGCCGGCGCTCGGCGGTTCAGCCGCAGCGTTGCGCTCGGCAATACCCGCATCGAACATAAACGTCAGTCCGGCCTTGCCCGTCCCGTCCAGAAGCTCATCGTGGCGGATGCCCACAAGCTGCGCGCCAACCTGCAGCCCGTTGGTGAGCGTGACACGCTTGGTACACGGATAGGGGATATGCCCATCGGCATCGAGCAGATGATAGCGCTTGGCAATCTCGCGTGCCTCGCTACGGGTCTCGGCGGCCTTAATCTTGAGCGAAATCTCCTGCAGCTGATCCCAGGTGTAGTCGTCAAGTGAACCGCGGATGCCGTCAAGGTAGTCGGGGATGCCAAAGCCATGGGTTGCCGCCCCGATAACGCTGAGCCCCGCAACGGCTGCGATAGCGCCGCCGATAATAAAGCGGCGGCGGGTCATGGCATCGTGGCGGGCCTGATTCAGGATCTCTCGTGCGCGCTCGCCGGCGACGTCGACCTTAAGGTGCGTGCCAGAATCGATATCAATCGCGGCCTCGTCTCCTGTGCCTTCGCGGCCCTCGGATTCGGCATCGGTGAGGTATGCCGAGAGCACCTCGAGCATCTGCTGCTCGGTGGGACGATCGCACTGCTCGACTGAGAGACCCTTCATGATGATTTGGACGAGCGCTTCATCGCCCTCGCAGCGCGGCTCGAGCGGTGCCGGCTTGGTCTTGGTCTTTACGAGATAGAACGAGCCGGTTGCAGCGGCGTCCGTCGACTCAAAGTCAAACGGTTTGCGACCGCTGTAGAGCTGGTACAGAATGCTCGAAAGCGCATAGACGTCGATTGCCGGCGAACGGCGAAGGGCCGCGATGCCTTCGATATCCTGCGTGAGCATTTCGGGCGCGGCGTATGCGGGCGTGGCAAAGCGCCAGATGTCGGCGCGCCGGGTGATCGTGTCGTCGCCGAGAGCCATGGTCGCGGAGCCCATGTCGATGAGGCAGGGGTCAAAGGAGCAATCGGCAATCTGCTGCTCGAGCGTTCGGCTGGTGGTGCGGAACATGATATTGGCAGGCGAAAGGTCGCGATGGACGACCGGATTCACGAGGCCTTGGGTCATCAAGAGCGCACGAAGCACGGCGTTTCCGACGGCGGCGACCATCTGGGTGGTCAGCCCGCCCGAGGCGTCGTGAGGAAGCAGGGGCAGCGCCTGCTTGAGTGAGGTGCCCTCGACCCACTCCATGAGGATGAGCGGGTCGTCCTCGCACGATCCGTAGCCATAGACGCGCGGAAATCCGCGCAGGTGCGAGACGGTACACAGATGACGGTACTCCTCGAACAGCGCAGCGGTGTTGGCCAGGTGCGCTGCCGATTGCTCGGCGGAGCGGTCGGGGGCTTGGCCGGAAAGGATGGCGTTGTCCTTGAGCAGCTTGACGGCAAAGACCTCGCCGCTCGTGTTGGTCGCGCGCAGCACGTGCCCGATGTTGCCGTTGTTGCGGTGGGCCGTCTGGAGAATAAGCGTCATAAACCGACGCTTGGCGTCGTCCTCGGCGCTGGGGTCGACCGCCACGGCGGTATCGAACGTATCGAGACGGATGAGTTTGTCGCCATAGGCGCTATCGGTAGTATCCATGGCGTTCCTTTGTCTGGCATGGGTTGCCGCGCGTATACGTGAGCAGTGCGGATATCGGTAAAGTACCATGATAGCCGCACTGCTCACGTGTACCGCTGAGTATTGTCGTTTACGACGCAGAAGGTAGAAGACGAAAGACGGACGGCGACCGTCTTCCGATCGCCGTCCGTGCTAGTCCACAATGACAAGGAATGTCGTGTAGAGACCCAGATGGAGCCTGTCGCTGTTGGCGATTTCCACGGGGGGATAGACTTTGCCGGGCTCGCGTTGGTCGCGCGGCGGCTCAATCACAATATCGCCGTCGCCCGCGCCCGATTCGAGCACTGTGCCGTTGGTCGATCCAAGGCCCTGGGCGTACCAGTGCTCACCCTCGAGCCAAATGCGAAGATGCTCGCGCGAGGCGTCGGCGCCTACATCGGTGATGCTGGGCGAGG
>CABURV010000060.1 GCA_902494035.1 uncultured Collinsella sp. | reverse complement strand
GCTTTGCCAACATCGACGAGTTCTCGAGCTCCTCGCTCGTCACGCGCCTGACCACAGACATCAACAACGTGCAGCAGGCCTTTATGATGCTCATCCGTATCGCCGTGCGCGCGCCGCTGGTATTGATCTTCGCCTTTACCATGGCGTTTATCATGGGCGGCAGCGTCGCCATGGTCTACCTGGTCATCATTCCGCTGCTGGGCTTTGGACTGTTCTTTATCATCTTTAAGGTGCGCCCCATCTTCTCGCGCGTGTTCCACAAGTACGATGCCCTTAACGAGTCCGTCGAGGAAAACGTCACCGGCATGCGCGTGGTTAAGAGCTACGTGCGCGAAGACTTTGAGAAGGAGAAGTTCGCGACCGCCGCGCGCGACGTCCAGATGGACTTCACCCGCGCCGAGAAGCTGCTCGCCTTTAACAACCCCATGATGAACATCTGCGTCAACGGCGCGTTTGTCGTCATCATCTACCTGGGATCCAAGCTCATCATCACGAGCCAGGGCACGCTGTTCGACGTGGGCCAGCTCTCCTCGATCTTTACCTATGGCTTCGCGATCCTCATGAGCCTGATGCAGCTGTCGATGATCTTTGTCATGGTGACCATGGCCGACGAATCGGCGCACCGCATTACCGAGGTGCTGGCCGCCGAGCCCACGATCGCCGATCCCGCCGAGCCCGTGCTCGAGGTTGCCGACGGTTCCATCGACTTTGACCACGTGAGCTTTAAGTATTCCGCGCATGCGAAGCGCCAGGCGCTCGACGATATCGACCTGCACATTAAGAGCGGCGAGACCGTCGGTATCATCGGCGGTACCGGCTCGGCCAAGTCCACGCTTGTAAACCTCATCGCCCGTCTGTACGACGCCACCGAAGGCACCGTGCGCGTGGGCGGCATGGACGTACGCGACTACGACCTGGACGCGCTGCGCCACCAAGTGGCCATGGTGCTACAGAAAAACGTGCTGTTTAGCGGCACCATTGCCGAGAACCTGCGCTGGGGCGACCCGAACGCCACCGACGAGGAAGTCCGCGAAGCGGCGCATCTGGCCTGCGCCGATGAGTTTGTCGACGGCTTCCCCAAGGGCTATGACACCTGGATCGAGCAGGGCGGCTCCAATGTCTCGGGCGGTCAGAAGCAGCGCCTGTGCATTGCGCGTGCCCTGCTGCGTCGCCCCAAGATCTTGATCCTGGACGACTCCACCAGCGCCGTCGACACCAAGACCGACGCCAAGATTCGCGCAGGACTGGCAAGCTATCTGCCCAACACGACCAAGCTCATCATCGCCCAGCGCATTAGCTCCGTGCAGGATGCAGACCGCATCATCGTCATGGAGGGTGGCCACATCGCGCAGATCGGCAACCATGATGAGCTGCTTAAGATAAGCGAGATCTACCGCGAGACCTTTACCTCGCAGAACAAGATGTCTGCCGAGGGCGAAGGGGCCGTCGAGGCCGACACCGAGGCATCCGCAACACAAGCTCAGACCCAGGAAGGAGGCGAGGCACATGAGTAAGGCAACGACCGCCGAGCGCGCGCTCAACCGCAAGGGCGGCACCATGTCGCGCCTCATCAAGACGCTCTTTGGCTTCTACCCCGTGCTTTTGCCCCTCGTCGTCGTCGGCGTGGTGCTCTGCGCCATCATCAACTCCATCGGCGCGACCTTCCTTCAGAGCGCCCTGCAGATCATTAGCGACTCGTGGCAGTCGGGCGACTGGACGACCGCACAGCCCAAGATTCTGCAGCTCGTGACCACCCTCGCCTGCATCTACGGCGTCGGCATCCTGTCCTCACTGTTCTGGAACCGCGCCATGGCCATCGTCACGCAGGGCTCGCTCGAGAAGCTGCGCGAGAAGATGTTCAACCGTATGCAGGACCTGCCGATTCGCTACTTCGACACGCACCAGCGCGGCGACATCATGAGCCACTACACCAACGACATCGACACGCTGCGCCAGATGATCAGCCAGTCGCTGCCCAACCTGCTCATGACGACCATCGTCATCGTCACGGTGTTCTTTATCATGCTGTACTACAGCGTTTGGATGTGCCTGGTCATTGTGGCAGGCGTCGCCTTTATGACCTTTATGACCAAGCTGCTCGGCTCCAACTCCGCGCGCTTCTTTATTGCGCAGCAGACCGAGCTCGGCGTGGTCGAGGGCCATATCGAGGAAGTCATGAACGGCCAGAAGGTCGTCAAGGCATTCTGCCACGAGTCTGCCGCCGAGGCCGATTTTGACGAGCGCAACGAAAAGCTCTTCGAGGTCTCGCAGAAGGCCAACATGTACGCCAACATCCTCATGCCCATCCTTATGAACCTGGGCAACCTGCTCTACGTGCTGGTGGCCCTTGCCGGCGGCATTTTCCTGGCGCTGGGCGTGCCCAACCTGAGCATCTCGGGCATGGCGCTGTCCATCGCCGTCGTGGTGCCGTTCCTCAACATGACCAAGCAGTTCTGCGGACAGATCGGCCAAATCTCGCAGCAGATCAACGCCGTGGTCATGGGCCTCGCCGGCGCCGACCGTATCTTTGAACTCATCGACGAGAAGCCCGAGGCCGACGAAGGCTATGTGACGCTCGTCAACGCGCAGGTCAACCCCGATACCTGGCAGCTCGAGGAGGCTGACCACCACACCGGCATGTGGGCGTGGAAACATCCGCACCGCGCAACCGGCGAGATCGAGTACGTGCCGCTGCGTGGCGACCTGGTCATGGACAACGTCGACTTTGGCTATACGCCCGACCACGAGGTGCTGCACGGCGTGTCCGTGTTTGCCAAGCCGGGCCAGAAGGTCGCGTTTGTCGGCGCCACCGGAGCCGGCAAGACGACCATCACCAACCTCATCAACCGCTTCTACGACATCGCCGACGGCAAGATCCGCTACGACGGCATCAACGTCAACAAGATCCGCAAGGCCGACCTGCGCCGAAGCCTGGGCGTCGTGCTGCAGGACGTGAACCTGTTCACCGGCACCGTGATGGATAACATCCGCTACGGCAACCTGGATGCCACCGACGAGGAGTGCATCGCGGCGGCCAAGCTCGCGGGCGCGGACGACTTTATCACCCGCCTGCCCGACGGCTACGACACCATGCTCACCGGCAACGGCGCCCAGCTGTCGCAGGGCCAGCGCCAGCTGATTTCGATCGCACGCGCCGCCGTCGCCGATCCGCCGGCAATGATTCTGGACGAGGCCACGTCGAGCATCGATACCCGCACCGAGGCCATCGTGCAAGCCGGCATGGACAAGCTCATGGAAGGCCGCACGACGTTTGTCATCGCGCACCGCCTCTCCACCGTGCGCAACTCCGACGCAATCATCTGCCTGGACCACGGCCGCATCATCGAGCGCGGCAACCACGACGAACTGATCGCCAAGCGCGGGTATTACTACCAGCTCTACACGGGTGCGTTTGAGCTGGAGTAGGAACGTTTACTGACGGAGGGTTCCCCGGGGCGGCGGGGTAACTCCTCCGTGCTCAAACATTCTCGCTGCGCTGCGAAACTGCGCGCGGAGGAAATACACCGCCGTCCACGGGGCACCCTCCTACGCGTGATCAGCCCGTCGTTTAAAACGGAATAAAGGTTAGTGAGGCCCTGGCCGTTTGGCCAGGGCCTCGTTTTGTGTGAGCTACTTGAGGAGTTGGGCCATGGCGTTGACGAATTTTTGGACTTGGAGGGTGGGCTCGAGCGGGTAGTGCAAATAGACCGGCACCTCGCGACCGCATAGAAACGGTACGCCCACAAAGGCCGGGTGCACGCCCGACCACGCTCCGCAGGTGAGCACCGCATCGCCCTTTTCCTCCGCCTCGTTAAAGAGCGCAAAGTCGAAACTATCCACATCGATCACGTCCACGCCGCCGTCGGCCAACAGGTCGATGCGCAGGCTGTCCATGGCATCGTTGCCGTGGCGCAGTACGCGCAAACGCATACCCTCCAAGTCGGCAACCGTGATACGCGTCTTGCGCGCGAGTGGGCTTGTGCGCGGCACATCGATATAAAACGGCACGTTAACGATACGGAGCTTTTGGCAGGCGTCGCCCCAACGCGGGGTCGAAAAACTCGACTGCACCACATCCACCTCGCGGCCAAGGCTGCGCATGACGGTCTCGCGCTCGTCGTAGAGGTCGCTTACCGGCACGATCTCAAATCGCAGCGACGGTTCCAAATCGTGGATGCCCGACCACATCGACAGCGTTTGGCGCCCCGGGCACATCATCGACACGCCCAGACGCACGGCACCGCCATCGCCCGCCGCGCGTCGGGCACGGCGCAGTGCATCCTCGGACTGCCGCATGATCGAGCGCGCGTCGTCCACCAGCAGTGCGCCGGCCGGCGTCACTTTGACGCCCGAGTGCGAGCGTTCGAACAGCGTGATGCCGAACTCGGCCTCGAACCCCGACACCTGCTTGACGAGCGCCGGAGTCGACACGCGCAATTTTGCCGCCGCACGCGAGAAGCTTCCCAGCTCCGCAGCGGCCGATATGGCCTCAAGTCGTCGATCGTACACGTCAATCTCCCGTTTTCGCGCCCGTGGCCACATGGTGCCACAGGAGGTTGTTTTCGCTGGTCATGCGCTCAATTGAGAATAAACTGCATCGCACAGTGTAAACCTATGGTTAACGTCATTCTAACAAATATGCAATTCACCTGCGCAAATGCAAAGCATACGATAACCAGCGAAAACCACGTGGGTCGGTTAATGGGAGCGACCCACCGGGAGGCACAAGAAGGGAAGTTCCTATGAGCAATTGGCTTAAGCTCGAGGGCGATGTCTGCGCCGTGACTGGCGCGCTCGGCGGCATGGGCGTCGAGATTTGCCGAGAGTTCGCCCGCAATGGCGCTAACGTCGTCCTGCTCGACCTGGACGAGGAGAAGGTCAAGGCCGCTGCCGCCGACCTTGCTGCCGAGTTTGGCATTCACGCCGAGGGCTACAAGATGAACGCCACCGACGAGGCCGAGGTTCAGGCCGCCGTCGACGCCACCATCGCCAACTTCGGCCGCGTCGACGTTCTCGTCAACACCGCCGGCATCCTGCGCTTCGCAGCCATGGAGGACCTGCCGCTCTCCGACTGGAACGAGGTCATCAACGTCAACCTCACCGGCTACTTCATCACCTCGCAGCGCTTTGGTCGCGAGATGATCAAGGCCGGCCAGGGTCGCCTGGTGCACATCTCGACCGTTGCCAGCCACTCCCCCGAGACGTTCTCGGGCGTGTACAGCTCCACCAAGGCCGGCGTCAACATGATGTCCAAGATGCTCGCTGCCGAGTGGGGCCCTTACGGTGTGCGCTCCAACTGCGTCGAGCCCTGCTTTGTCAAGACCCCCATGTCGGCAAGCTTTTACGCCGACCCCGAGGTCGAGAAGAGCCGCAGCCGCCTGATCGCCACGCGTCGCATCGGCGAGGTCAGCGATATCGCCAACGCCGTCATGTTCCTGGCGTCCAAGCGCTCGGACTTTACCACCGGCGACGCCATCAAGGTCGATGGCGGCTTCTCCAATATGATGGGCGACCTCACCGCCAAGCCCGGCGGTCGCCGAGCCTTTGCCGACAACTACCTCAAGAACAAGGGTGTCGAGCTTTGGTCCGATGAGTCCGGCGTCGCCAAGCCGACTGACCAGTAAACCAACCCGGTAGAAAGGGGCGCGGGGCAAGCACCTCAGCGGCGTTTGCCCCTCCCCTCCCCCCGCATCGATTAGAAAGAGTCCCATGGCTTCCACCAACTCCAACAAGGGTCGCGCCGTCGTGCTTTCCGCCGCGTGCGTCACCATGTTCTTCATCAGCTCCATCGCGCTGTACTCCGTCGTGTCCAAGAACCTGCTCGCCGTCTACCCCGAGTGGTCCAGCGCACTTACCTGGGCTTTCCCGGTCTTCCAGACCATCATGGCCGTGACGGGCATCTTCGCCGGCCGCATCTCCGATAAGATCGGCCCGCGCAACGTCGTGATCGCTGCCGCCGTGTGCTACGGCGTGGGCTGGTTCATGTCCGGCACCGTCACCGAGCCGTGGCAGTTCTACCTGTGGTTCTCGCTCGTCGCCGCCATCGGCAACGGTCTGGGTTACAACCCCGCGCTCACCACCGGCCAAAAGTGGTTCATCGACAAGAAGGGCCTCGCCTCCGGCATCACCCTGGCCGCTTCGACCGCCGGCCCCGCTGTGCTGTCCCCGGTGCTCGCCTCGCTGCTCATCCCGAGTCTGGGCATCTTTGGCGCCCTCAAGGCACTCGGCGTCATCTTCTTTGTGACGATCGCCGCCTCCGCCCTGTTCCTGAAGGCCCCCGAGGCCGGTTGGCTGCCCGAGGGCTTCGAGGCCCCCAAGGGCGGCGCGCACGCCGGTACCTTCGGCGACCTCACCCCGGGCGAGATGGTCAAGACCCCGCGCTTCTGGGTCCTCATCGTCACCTTCGCCTTTGCCGCCACCGCGGGCACCCTGCTCGTGGGCAAGGTTGCCTCCATCGCCGCCGTCCAGCTCTTCGCCGACCCCACGAGCGCCGCGGCTGTCGCCCTCGGCGGCGTGGTCGTCTCCGTCAACACCTGCGCCAACCTGGTCGGTCGCCTGTCTTTTGGCCAGATCATCGACAAGCTCGGCGCCTACAAGTCGCTGCTCATCAGCCTTGTCGTGACCATCGTCGCCCTCGCCATCATGTCGATGAGCTTTACGCAGAGCATGTTCTTTGTGGCGCTCGCCCTGCTCGGCTTTAGCTTTGGCGCCCTGCTCGTCATCTACCCGCCGCTCACCGGTGGCGCCTTTGGCACCAGCAACATCGGCGTCAACTACGGCATCATGTTTTTGGGTTACGCCGCCTCCACCTGGATCAGCCAGCCCATCACCGCCGTGCTGTATCACGCCGAGGCCGGCAGTGCCGCCTACCAGCAGTCCTTCTACGGCGCCATCGTGATTGCCGTCATCGCCGTCGTACTCACCGTCTACATGATGGTCTCCGACAGCAAGAAGAAGTCCGCTTAGTTTTGCTTGACGCGGCAAGGGCCGTTCTCTTGCCGCATTCCACCGGTCACCAGTATTAAGGAGTCGAAATGTCTGAGCTCAACCCCGTCCGCATTGCCGTTATCGGCGCCGGTGCCATGGGCCGCAACCACATCCGCTTTGTCACCGAGGAGCCCGAAGCCGAGCTCGTCGCCATCGCCGACGCCTTTGAGGGCGCCCGCGCCACGGCCGAGGCCGCCGGCGTGCCGTTTTACACCGATCCCGCCCAGATGATGGACGAGGTCAAGCCCGAGGCCGTCATCATCGCCACCCCCAACGACCTGCATCTGGGCGTTGCCCGCGAGGCCGTGAAGCGCAACATCGTGCCGCTGGTCGAAAAGCCAATCTCCAACGACCTCGAGGATGCCCAGGCCTTCGCCGCCGAGGCCGAGACCGCCGGCGTGCCCGTGCTCGTGGGCCAGCACCGTCGCCACAACCCCTTCGTCAACAAGGCCAAGGAGATCATCGAGTCCGGCGAGCTGGGCAAGCTCACCGTGTCGAGCTTCCACTACATAATCTATAAGAATGACGAGTACTTTGATGTCGAGTGGCGCCGCAAGAAGGGTGCCGGCCCGATCCTGGTCAACCTGGTGCACGACGTCGACCTGCTCCGCTACCTGCTGGGCGAGCCCGTTGCCGTCCAGGGCATGCAGTCCAGCGCCGCCCGCGGTTTTGAGACCGAGGACTCCGCTGTGGTCAACGTCCGTTTTGCCGATGGCGCGCTCGCAAGCATGACCATCTCCGATGCCACCGCCAGCCCCTGGAACTGGGAGGCCACCGCTCGCGAGGACCCGCAGTACCGCCCCTTCGACGCCGATGCCTACTTTATTGGCGGTACCAAGGGCGCCCTGTCGCTGCCCCGCCTGCACCAGTTCTCCTACGACGGCGCCTCCAACTGGCACAAGCCGCTGCAGATGGAGATTCCGGCCGTCGACCCGGCGCTGCCGCACAAGATGCAGCTCAAGCACTTTGTGAAGGTCGTCCGCCGCGAAGTTGAGCCCGTCGTAACCCCCGCCGATAACGTCAAGACGCTCACGCTTCTCAACGCCATCAAGGAGGCCGCCGAGACCGGCCAGCTCGTCGAGCTGTAGCACCTTAGGACAGGCCGCGGCAGAAACCCCATGCCGGGCCCCTCGGTCCGCCACAAATAAGCCCCTCTTCTTTGCCCCGCGAGCAGCCTCCTGCCCGCGGGGCATTTTGCTACGTTGCCAATGATTTTTCTGGGACGGGGGACTTTTTGCACCTTAGCTTGATTCGTTCGCCACGAAATGTGCCTATCTACTACGTTTAACCAATCACCCTCATCCATACCGAATTTCGCGAAATAAAAACCGCAGGTAAACGGCTTGCGCATTTTCGGAAAACCGGGGGATGGTCGACCCACACGGTTCAAGCGTAGTAGATAGGCCGCTTTCGTGGTCCCGCGCCAAAACAGTCTTTTTTGAGCGAAGTGGCAGGTGGTATCCTTGGTAGCTCTGTGCTGCAAACGCACCTCAAACGCAAGGAGTCCCATGGATCTTATCGCCCAGCTCGCGCGCGAGCTCAACCTTAAGGCCGCCAACGTCGAGGCGGCCGTCAAGCTCATCGACGAGGGAAACACCATTCCCTTTATCTCGCGCTACCGCAAGGAAGCCACGGGCGGCATGGACGATGTCGCCCTGCGCGCGCTCGACGAGCGCCTGTCCTACCTGCGTAATCTTGAGCAGCGCAAAGAGGACGTCATTCTGCTCATCGGCGCCCAGGGCAAACTCACGCCCGAGCTCGAGCAACAGATTCGCGAGGCCACACAGCTCCAGCGTGTCGAGGACCTCTACAAGCCCTACCGCAAAAAGCGCATGACCCGCGCGCAGAAGGCACGCGAGGCCGGCCTGGAGCCGCTCGCCAACATGATCATCATGCAGGCCTCGGCCAAGGGCAGCGCGCTCGACGCCGCCGCGGACTACGTCAACGAGGAGGCCGGCTTCGACACGCCCGAAAAGGCGCTCGCCGGCGCCGCCGACATCGTGGCCGAGACGGTGGCTGAAGATCCCGAGAACGTCGCCGACCTGCGCGCCTTTACGCAAAACACCGCCGACATCGTCGTCGAGGCCACCGACCCCGCCGAGAAGACCCCCTACGAGCCGTACTACAGCTATGATGAGCCGCTGCGCCGTATACCCAACCACCGCGTGCTGGCTATCGACCGCGGTGAGCGCGAGGGCAAGCTCCGCGTGCGCGTGAACGTCGACGGCGCTGCTGCCACGGCACGCCTCGGCAGCCGCTGGCCCCGTCGCCAGGGCGTGTTTGCCCCCGTCTTTGACGCCGCCATCGCCGATGGCTACAAGCGCCTCATGGCCCCCTCGCTGGAGCGCGAGGCCCGCGCCAAACTCACCGTTCGCGCCCAGACCGAGGCCATCAACGTCTTTGCCAAGAATCTCGAGGGCTTGCTCTCGGCGCGCCCCGTGCGCGGCGCCCGCGTGCTCGCGCTCGATCCGGGCTACCGCACCGGCTGCAAGGTCGCCGTCATGGACGAGACCGGCAAGCTACTCGACCACGGCGTGGTCTATCCCACCAAGCCGCGCCACGACGTCGCCGGCACCAAGCGCGAGCTCGCCCGCCTCGTCAAGAAGGACGGCGTCAACACCATCGTCATCGGCAACGGCACCGCCAGCCGCGAGACCGAGGAAGTCGTCTCGGAGTTCATTACCGAGCAGGCGCCCGGGTTGCGCTACACCATCGTCAACGAGGCCGGCGCATCTGTGTACTCCGCCTCCGAGCTCGCCAGCCAGGAATATCCCGACCTGGACGTCACCGTGCGCGGCGCCATGAGCCTAGGCCGCCGCCTGCAAGACCCGCTGGCAGAGCTCGTCAAGATTCCGCCCCAGTCCATCGGCGTCGGCCAGTACCAGCACGATCTTGACCAAGCCGAGCTTTCGCGCACCCTGGGCTACGTGGTGGAGGACGTCGTCAACCGCGTGGGCGTCGATGTAAACACCGCGAGTGCGAGCCTGCTGGGATACGTATCGGGCATCACGCCGAGCGTGGCCAAGAACATCGTGGCCTACCGCGAGGAAAACGGTGCCTTCACCGATCGCCGCCAGCTCAAGAAGGTCCCCAAGCTGGGACCCAAGGCATACCTCAACGCCGCGGGTTTCCTGCGCATCAGCGGCGGCAAGAACCCGCTCGACGCCACGAGCGTCCACCCCGAAAGCTACGAGGTGGCCACGGCCGTCCTGGAGCGCGCAGGTGTGGCGGCCAGTGAGCTCAGCGTGGCGGCGTGCCCGACATCGAGCGCCGTCTGGGCAGCATCTCGGCGCTGGCTAGCGATCTGAACTGCGGCACCCTCACGCTCATCGACATTGTCAACGAGCTCAAAAAGCCCGGCCGCGACCCGCGCGACGACGCGCCCGAGGTGGTCTTTAGCCGCTCAGCGCTTTCCATCGACGACCTGGAACCTGGCATGGAGCTCAAGGGCACGGTGCGCAACGTCGTCGACTTTGGCGCCTTCGTCGACGTGGGCGTGCACCAGGACGGCCTCGTGCACATCTCCAAGCTGGCCAACCGCTTCGTCAAGCACCCGAGCGACGTGGTGCGCGTCGGTGACACGGTCAAGGTGTGGGTCGAGAAGGTCGATCGCGACCGCAAAAAAATCTCCCTCACCATGGTGCAGGGCAAGTAAACCGCCAAAGCAAAGGTACCCCCCCTGTAGCGATGTGCAAAATCGCGAGTATTCTGCAAATTCCACCGTTCCGGATGCCTCTCAGAGACGAAAAAGCAAAAAACGGTCCCCGTTTTAGCGTCGTCAGAGCCAAAACGGGGACCGTTCCATGCTTCGGTTAACTGATAAAGACCTTTTCCTTGCTGAATACTCGCGATTTTGCACGG
>CABURV010000059.1 GCA_902494035.1 uncultured Collinsella sp. | reverse complement strand
TCAGTGGGTCATCGTCCCGGCATTCAGCATCAGGGTAGCGCTGCGACGCGGAAATCGCGCGCCGTTGCCGCGCCCCGCAGTGCCCGCTTCCCCCGAGAACAATTATCAGTGCAGGTAGAGGCGTTGCCAATTTCGTAGATTACCCGCCGTGGTCGGCCGGAGTCATTTTGTCGTAGTAAACCGGCCCTCTTTTAAATAGAGAAGTTCAACGCAAAAGAGGGCGCCTGGTTGGAGCGCCCTCTTTTGCGTTGAGGATTAAGTTTTAATCGTCCGGATTAGCGGCGCTTGCGGGTGGCCGTTGCCTTGCGGACGGACGTCTTTTTGGTCGGAGCCTTTTCCTCGGTCGCGGCGGCGGGGGAGACCGGGGCCTTCTTGGAGGGCTCGGGCTTGGCCTTTACCTCGGCCTTGGGCTCCTCTTTGACGGCAGCGGACTTGGCCTCGGATGCCTTTGGTACCGGCTTGGCCTTTACTGCGGGCTTGGCCTCGACCTTAGCCTCTGCCTTGGTAGCTGAGGCCTTAGTCGTGGTCTTTTTGGTCGTCGTCGTGGTGCGCTTGCGCGTGGTGGTCTTGGCGGCCGGCTTTGTCTCGACAGTTACCTCGGCCTTGGGCTCGGCGGGGGTTTCCTCGACCTTGACAGCGGGCTTTGCGGCAGCCTTCGGAGCGGCCTTGGTCGCAGTAGCCTTGGCGGCCGTCGACTTCGTTGCCGTGGTTCTCTTGGCAGCTGTTGCCTTCTTGGCGGTCGTGGTCGTCTTCTTGGCAGCGGTCTTTGCCGGAGCCTTGGCGGCCGGCTTGGCCTCTGCGACCTCGGCCTCGGCGTCCGTCTTGGCAGCGGCGGTCGTGCGCTTGCGCGTGGTCGTTCCCTTGGTAGCCGTCGTTTTAGTCGCGGCAGCCTTGGTTGTCGTAGCCTTCTTGGCGGTCGTCTTGCGGGTCGTGGTCTTCTTAGCTGCGGGCTTCGCAGCAGGCTTCACCTCAGGCTCGGGCTCAGGAGCAACCTCAGTCTTCACCTCAGGCTCGCCCTTTGCGGGCTCAGCCTCAACCGGCTTCTCCTCGGCCTTGGCTTTGGGCTCCGGCTCAGCGGCCACCGGCTCAGCAACAGCCTCAGGCTCGTCGACAACAGCCGCTGGCCTCTCAATCTCCGGGTGCATAAAGAAGTACAGGTCCAGATACTTATCGGCCGAACGCGTCCAGCTAAAGTCCTGGCTCATGGCCTGCGTGACCAGCTGGTTCCAAGCGTCGCGGTTATCCCAGAACAGGCGTGCCGCGCGGAAGACCGCGTCGCCCATCTCGTCGCCGTTAAAGTTGCTAAACGAGAAGCCCGTGCCCTCGCCGGTAAACTCGTTATACGGGATCACCGTGTCCTTCAGACCACCGGTCTCGCGAACAATCGGCAGGGTGCCGTAGCGCATCGCGATGATCTGCGACAGGCCGCAGGGCTCAAACTTCGAAGGCATCAGGAACATGTCGGCGGCAGCATACATGCGCTGTGACAGCGCCGGATCGAACTCGATGCGCGCGGCCATGGTGCCGGGGTACTTGTCCTGGAAGTAGCGTAGACCGTCCTCGTAGTCGCGGTCGCCGGTGCCCAGCACCGCCACCTGCACGCCGCCGGCCAGGATGCGGTCGAGCGCGTACATGACCAGGTCCATGCCCTTCTGGCGCGTCAGACGCGTGACCATGACCATAAGCGGACGGTCGTCGCGAACCTCGAGCCCCAGCTCTTCCTGCAGCTTGGCCTTGCACACGGCCTTGCCAGAACGATCCTCGACGGTGTAGTTGGCGGCAATGCGCTTGTCGGTCGCCGGATCAAAGCCCGCGACGTCGATGCCATTCAAAATACCCTGCAGCGCGTACGAACGCTCGCGCAGCACACCGTCCAGGCCCTCGCCAAACTCGGGCGTCTTGATCTCGTTGGCATAGGTGGGGCTCACAGTGGTGATGGCATCGGCATAACGCAGCGCGCCCAGCATGTAGTTGATGCTGCAGGCGTCGCAACGCAGCTGCGAGGCAGCCGCCGGAATATGCGCCACGCCCAGGATGTCCTCCATCACGGTATCGCTAAACTGGCCCTGGAACGCCACGTTGTGGATCGAGAACACGGTCTTGACGCGGTCGTACAGCGGCAGGCCGTGGTAGAACTCGCGCAAAAACACGGGCGCCAGTGCCGTCTGCCAGTCGTTGCAGTGCAGGATGTCGCACTCAAAGCCGGCCGGCAGGTGCTGCAGGCTCTCGGTGATGGCCTTCGAGAAGAACGCAAAACGCTCGCCGTCGTCAAAGAAGCCGTACGGATAGTCGCGCGCAAAGTAGCGCTCGTTGTCGATGAACATATAGGTGACGCCGTCGTGCTCGAGCTTCTCGAGTCCGCAGTACTCATTGCGCCAGCCCAGGCTTACGTAAAAGTCGGAGAAGTGCTCCATCTGCGCCTTGTACTCGTCCTTGATGGTGGCGTACTTGGGCACCATCACGATGACTTCAGCGCCGGCGCGCACAAGCGCCGCAGGCAGCGAGCCCGCCACGTCGCCCAGGCCACCGGTCTTCACAAACGGTGCGCACTCGGCCGAGGCAAACACGATCTGCATCTTTTTGCTGGAATCAGCCATATTGTCTCCCATGTTTTTATTCGAGAATAGCCGCCTGGCGCGAACCGGGCGGCTATTCTACATGTTACGAACGATGTTGCGGTGCCAAAGCTAGCTCGCGTTGGTGATATCAGAAGTTAACGGGGCCTTTCCCAGCACCAGGATGTTCTCGGGCGTGCCGCGAAGCTCGGTGTTGGTGGGAACCACGTTGTTCTTGTCCAGGATTGCATTCTCAACGCGGGCGCCGCTCTTGATGACGCAGCTCTGGTTGATGATCGAGTTGGTCACCGAGGCGCCTTCCTCGACCACGACGCCGCGTGACAGGATCGAGTTACGCACGGTGCCCTTGATGATGCAGCCAGCCGAGATGATCGAGTTGCAGGCGTGGCTGCCGGTCGCATAGCGCGAAGGCGGCACGTCGTGAGCCTTGGTCAGAATCGGACGCTCGGGGTCAAAGAGCTGGTCGGCCACGGTCTGGTCGAGCAAGTCCATGCTGCGGCGATACAGCGACTTCTCGCTAAACACGCCCACGACCTCGCCCTTGTACTCGTAGCTGCACACGTCGATGTTGCCAAAGTCGCCCTGGAGTGCCTCGAGCAGGTCCAGATAGTCGGCGGCCTGGTAGTGGTCAATGATCTCGAGTAACGTCTCGCGGTTGACGATGCAGCAGTCCATAGAGGCGTTGTCGCCGTATACGACGCCGGCGCTCACGCCCGTCAGGCGGCCGTTCTCGTTAATTTCGAGTTTGGTCTCGTCGTCGACGTTGTGCGTGGCCTTGCAGTACACCACGGTCATCTGGGCACCGGAGTTCTCGTGCGCGTCGATGATGGTGTTGAGGTCCATATTGAAGATGATGTTGGTGCCCATCATCACAACATAGGGCTTGTCCGAGCGCTGGAACAGCGTCTTGTTGGAGATGATGTCGCGCAGCAGAAAGCGCATGCCGCCCTTGGTGGTGCCATACGCGTTGCCGGGCACCATGAAGAGGCCGCCCTTCTTGCGGTCCAGACCCCAGTCCTTGCCCGAGCCCACGTGGTCGATCAGCGAGCGGTAGTTGCCCGGCATGACGACCCCGACGGTCTTAATGCCGGCATTCATCATGCTGGACAGCGGGAAGTCAATCAGGCGGTAGCGGCCCAAAAACGGAACGGATGCGATGGGGCGGTCCTTGAGCAGCACGCTGCCGTAGGTCGAAGAGTAGTTAGCGGTGATATAACCGATGGCCTTGCGATTGATCATCGGATCATTCCCCCTTCCCGATAACGACGTCATTTCCAACGACGGCCGTATCCTTGGTGGTATCGACAGAGCCGAGCTTCACGCCCTCTTCGACCGTGGAGTTCTCGCCCAAAATAGCGCGGCAGATGTGTGCGCCGCTCTTAACGTGCGCACCCGGCAGCAGCACGGAGTCCTCGACCACGGCGCGCTCCTCGATGATGACATCGGTCGAAAGGATCGAGTGGCGAGCGGTGCCGTAGATCTTGCAGCCGTTGGAGACCAGGCAGTCGTCCAGGCGGCCGTCCGGGCCAATGTAGTGCGGCGGACGCGTGGTGATGTTGGACATGATGGGGAAGTGCTTGTCAAACAGATCGAACTCGGGGTTGTTGCCCAGCAGGTCCATCGAGGTCTCGTGGAAGCTGGCGATGGTGCCGACATCCTTCCAAAAGCCGTGGAACTCGTAGCTGTACAGGCGCTTGCCCTCGCCGAGCAGCTTGGGGATGATGTCCTTGCCAAAGTCGTGGCTCGAGCGCTGGTCCAGGGCGTCCTCCTCGAGCGCTTCGATCAGGACGTCGGCCGAGAAGATGTAGATGCCCATGGACGCGAGATTCGAATCGGGCTTCTCGGGCTTCTCGGTGAACTTGGTGATGCGGCCGTCCTCGGGGTCGGTGGTCAGGATGCCAAAGCGGCTGGCCTCCTCCCACGGCACGGGCATAACGCTCACCGTGAGGTCGGCGTTGTTCTCAATGTGCGTCTTGAGCATCTTGCGGTAGTCCATGCGATACAGATGGTCGCCCGAAAGAATCAGGACGTACTTGGGGTCGTTGGCCTTGATGTAGTCGAGGTTCTGCGTAATGGCGTCGGCCGTGCCCGCATACCAGGCGCCGCCGGTCTGCGTCTCGTACGGCGGCAGGATCGACACGCCGCCGTCACGGCTGTCCAGATCCCAAGCCTCGCCAGAGCCCACATAGGCATGCAGCAGGTAGGGGCGATACTGCGTCAGAACGCCCACCGTGTCGATGCCCGAGTTGGAGCAGTTGGACAGCGAAAAGTCGATAATGCGGAACTTGCCACCAAAGCTAACCGCCGGCTTAGCGATCTTTTGGGTGAGTGCCCCCAATCGGCTGCCCTGTCCTCCTGCGAGGAGCATCGCGATGCATTCTTTCTTACTCATCGATTTCTCCTTCTGTCATCGATGTTCTTAAACCCATTAGCGACGGGCGCGGCGCTCGGTCGCGCCCGTCGAGTAATGCCGTGCTGGCATAAGGGAGCTTGCGCGCCTTTACGCGTGCCAGATCTCGTCGCGGTACTCGCGAATGGTGCGGTCGCTCGAGAACCAGCCGGAGGAGGCGGTGTTGAGCAGCGCCTTGCGGTTCCAGGTCTCCTGGTCGCCATAGCTGCCGGTGAGCTTCTCCCATGCGTCCACGTAGCTGCGGAAATCGGCCATGACCAAATCGGGGTCGTTGTTGTTCATGAGCTCGTTGTAGATGCTCTCGAAGTTGCCCGAAAGACCCGCAAAGGTGTTGTCCTTGAGCTCGTCCATCACGCGGCCCAGACGCTCGCGGTCGCCGTTGAGGGTATCCCACGCAAAGTAGCTGTTGGATGCCCAGAGCTGCTCGACCTCGGGAGCGGTCAGGCCAAAGATGGCCTCGTTCTCGCGGCCGGCCAGATCGGCGATCTCGATGTTGGCGCCGTCGAGGGTGCCCAGCGTAATGGCGCCGTTCATCATGAGCTTCATGTTGGACGTGCCTGAGGCCTCCTTGCCGGCCGTGGAGATCTGCTCCGAGATCTCGGCGGCGGGGTAGATGAGCTGGGCGTTGCTTACGCGGAAGTTGGGGATAAAGCAGACCTTCATGACCTCGTTCACGCGGGCATCGTTGTTGATGACGTCGGCCACGGAGTTAATGAGGCGGATGGTCTCCTTAGCGAAGGTGTAGCTCGAGGCAGCCTTGCCGCTAAAGATGAAGGTCGTCGGCGTCACGTGGAAGTTGGGATCGGCGATGCGACGGTTGTAGATGTCCATCACCTTCATGATGTTCATGAGCTGGCGCTTGTAAGCGTGGAAGCGCTTAACCTGAACATCGAAGACGGTGTTGGGATCGATGACCAGACCGGTCTCGGCCTTGACGTAGGCGGCCAGGCGCTCCTTGTTGGCGCGCTTGGAGGCACCCACGGCCTTCAGGAACTCGGTGTCGTTTTGGAACTCCTTGAGTTTCTCCAGCTCAAAGGCGTCCTTCAGCCAGCCGTCGCCAATGGCCTCGGTCACGAGCTTGGCATAGGTGGGGTTGGCCTCGGCAAAGAAGCGACGGTGCGAGATGCCGTTGGTCTTGTTGTTGAACTTTTCGGGCGTCAGGGCATAGAAGTCCTTGAGCACGATGTTCTTGATGATGTCGGAGTGGATCTTTGCCACGCCGTTGACGCTGTGGCTGCAGATCACAGACAGGTTGGCCATGCGGATCTCGCCGTCCCACAGAATGGCGGTCTGGCGCAGACGCTCCTGCCAGCCCTCCTGGGTGGTGTCGAACGACTCGTGCCAACGACGGCTGATCTCGTCGATGATCTGGTACACGCGGGGGAGGAGCTTGGAGAACGTGCCGATGGGCCACTTCTCCAGAGCCTCGGGCAGGATGGTGTGGTTGGTGTAGCTCACGACCTGCGTCACGATGTTCCAGGCGTCGTCCCACTCGAGCTTCTTCTCGTCGATGAGGATGCGCATGAGCTCGGGGCCGCACATGGCGGGGTGCGTGTCGTTGGTGTGGATGGCCACAAACTGTGGCAGCAGCTCCCAGTTTTCGCCATGCTCCTTCTCAAAGGTGTCGAGCAGGCTGTAGATGCCGGCCGAAACAAACAGGTACTCCTGCTTCAGGCGCAGCAGACGACCGTGCTCGCCGGCGTCGTTGGGGTAGAGGATGGCGCTGATTGCCTCGGCCTCGGCGCGCTCGGCATCGGCTTGGGCATAGTCGCCGCGGTTGAAGGCCTCCAGGTCAAAGTGCTCCTCGACCGGCTCGGCGGCCCAAACGCGCAGCTTGTTGACGGTCTCGCCGGCATAGCCCACCACGGGGATGTCATAAGGGACGGCCAGGATGTCCTGCGTGTCCACCGTGCGGTAGAACGTGCGGCCGTTCTCCTCAAAGCCCTCAACATGGCCACCAAACTTGATGGTCACGGCCTTGTCCTGACGGCGGACCTCCCAGGGATAGCCGTGGGTGAGCCACTCGTCGGTAGCCTCGACCTGGCTGCCGTTGACAATCTCCTGCTTAAACAGGCCGTAGCGGTAGCGCATGCCGTTGCCGTAGCCGGCGATGCCCTCAGCTGCCATGGAATCCAGGAAACATGCTGCCAGACGGCCCAGGCCGCCGTTGCCCAGTGCCGGATCGGGCTCCTGGTTCTCAATGACGGACAGGTCGAAGCCCATGTCGTCGAGCGCCTCGGCGACCATGTCGCGCACACCAAAGTTGAGTAGGTAGTTGTCGAGCAGGCGGCCAATCAAAAACTCGATCGAGAAGTAGTACACGCGCTTCTTGCCCTCGGACGCCGCGCGGGCGTCGCTCTTGGTGGCAACGGTGCGGGCCTTCTCGGCCACGAGCTTGGCCAGGGCGTTAAAGCGGTCGAGGTCGCTGGCGGCCTCGACGCTCTTGCCGCTGATGCTCATGACAGCATCGCGATAGAGCTCGGTAAACTCCTGCTTGTTGTCGAAGATCTTATTCATACGTTCCTTTCCCCCGGGGATGTTTCTCCCGGAACGGTTATGACTTGTATCCTACGCCTCGGCGAGGCGGGTAATTACAGCTGTAACGGCTTTGTTACGCTTCCTTGGCAAACGGCTTAACAGAAGCAGACTTGGCCTTGGTAGCGGCCTTTTTGGCAGCCGGCTTCTTGGCTGCGGCCTTAGCAGCGGGCTTTGCGGCGGACTTGGTATTAGTCGTGGTCTTGGCCTTTGCCTTAGCCGGAGCCTTCTTGGCAGCCGCGGCCTTGGGATTCACCGAGGACGTGCGCTTTTTGGGCGCAGTCTTGGGCTCCTCAACCACCGGCGGCTTGTAGCTGCTGGGACCGCGGCGCTTAAGCACCACGCCAGCCAGGCCGGGCACCTTAATCTCAATCGAGTCCATCTGCCCGTTCCAGGGATAGGGCTCGCTCGAGCAGGTGTAGGGCTCCTCACCGGCATAGCCGCTGCCGCCAAACTCGGGACGGTCGGAGTCAAAGATGACCTCCCAGTCACCCTCTCGCGGCACGCCCACACGGAAGCTCTCGTAGCTCGCCGGGTCAAAGTTGATCAAGATCACCAGGTCGTCGTCGACGTCTTCGCCCTGACGCACAAAGCTCACGATGGACTGCTTGGAGTTGTCCGCATCGATCCAGGTAAAGCCGTCGTCGGTGTAGCCGCGCTCGTACAGGGCGGGCTCGGCGGTGTACAGGTGGTTGAGCGCCTTGATAAACGCCTGATGATGACGGTGGGTCTCGTACTCCTCGGTCAGGAACCACTGGATGGACTCGTAGTAGCGCCATTCAATAAACTGGCCGATTTCGTTGCCCATAAAGTTGAGCTTGGCTCCGGGGTGCGTCATCTGGTAGAAAGCCAGCGTGCGCAGGCCGGCAAACTGGCGCCACCAGTCGCCCGGCATGCGGCCGATGAGCGAGCACTTGCCGTGCACGACCTCGTCGTGACTCAGCGGGCAGATAAAGTTCTCGGTAAAGGCGTACATGATCGAGAACGTGAGCAGGCCGTGGTTGCCGGGGCGCCACGGAAAATCGGTCTGCATGTAGTGCAGGGTGTCGTTCATCCAGCCCATGTCCCACTTGTAGTGGAAGCCCAGGCCTCCGTCCTGCGGCGGGTAGGTCACGAGCGGCCACGCGGTGGACTCCTCGGCCATCATCATCACGTCGGGGTAGTGCGCCTCTACAGCGCAATTGACCTGACGGATAAACGCGCTGGCGTCCAGGTCCTCCTCGGTACCGTACTTGTTGAACTTCTTTTGGCCCGGATCGTCGATGCCAAAGTTGAGGTACAGCATGCTGGACACGCCGTCCATGCGAATTCCGTCCACGTGGAAGTTCTCGAGCCAGTACAGCACGTTGGAGACAAGGAAGGAGCGGACCTCGCCGCGGGCGAAGTCGAACTTGTGCGTGCCCCAGTTGGGGTGAATCTCGTGCTCAAACAGCATGTGGCCGTTAAAGGTGGCAAGGCCGTGGGAGTCGGCGCAAAAACCGCCGGGCACCCAGTCCATGATCACGCCGATGCCCGCCTCATGGCACGCATCGATAAAGTGCATGAGCTGCTGCGGGTTACCGTAGCGCGACGTGGCGGCGTAATAGCCGGTCGTCTGGTAGCCCCAGGAGCCATCGAAGGGATGCTCCATGAGCGGCATGACCTCGATGTGCGTGTAGCCCATGTCGCGCACGTAGTCCACGAGCTCAACCGACAGGTCGTCGTAGGTGTAGAACTCGCCGCGCTGCGCGGGGAAGGGGTCCATGGGGCCGGGGTAGTTGCCGTATTCGTCCGGCTCGCCCTGCGGCGCGTCGCCGTGGCGCTTCCACGATCCAATATGTACCTCGTAGATGTTAAGAGGCTGCGACATATGGTTGTGGCTGGCGCGGCGCTTGAGCCATGCGGCATCGTTCCACTGGTAGCCATCGAGGGTCCACAGCACGCTGGCCGTTCCCGGAGGGCACTCGGCCTTAAAGGCGTACGGATCGGCCTTGTAGAGCTTCTCGCCCTCGTTGGTCTCGATAAGGTATTTATAGAGTTGACCCTGCTCGGCGCCAGGGATAAAGCCTTCCCAAATAGCGCTCGTATGCATGGGAACCAGCGGGTTGGCTTCCTCATCCCAGTTGTTAAATTCGCCAATGACATGGACGCTCTTTACGTCGGGCGCCCAAACGCAAAAGCGCCAGCCGCGCGTGCGGTTCTGTGTGTCGGGGTGAGCGCCCATCTTTTCCCAGCTGCGCTCCCAGGTGCCGATGCCAAATAGGTAGACATCGTCCTTGGTGAGCTCTGGTGCGTGTGGGGCGGCTTTGCGGGTAGCGGGCTTTTTGGTTGCTGGCTTTAGCTTTGTATCGCTCACGTTTGATCCCATCATGACGCGGCAGCGTGTTGCCTTGGTGACTAGATGCGAAAGGTCCAAGGCTGCACGAATCGAAGGGACGGCGATAGTTCTATGATTCGTTCCACCTCGCGTGCTCGGTGGAACTTTCGGCAAAAACTACGATAACACCTGTACGTTAGTTTTATGGACGAAAGCGGATTTGCGAGGGCGTTTAATCGGTAAGCGACATGTTTATACCACTGGCAGAATTGCCGTGGTAAAACCCTTGACAGTTTTACCAATTAGGGTTTCAAAACTGATAGGCTTACGTTTGGTAAAACGTTTTTAGCAGGTTGTTTACCATTTGACATCGAAAGGCTCGTTTATGGACCACATCGCAGCTCCAAGTGTTGCTTTTATTTTCGATTGCGACGGAACTCTGGTTAATAGCTCCCCCGTCTGGGGCCATGCGCAGACCGAGTTATTGCGCCGTCATGGCATTGATGTGACGGTCGATGATTTTGCCCAGTTTGAACATCTTTCGCTGGAGGATGAGTGCCAGGCCTATCACGAAACGTGGGGCATTGGCATGAATGGTGAGGAGCTGTATCGCGAGCTGGGCGAGATTTTGATTGATGGGTACTCCAAGGTGTCGCCGCGCGAGGGGCTCCTGGCATTTTTGGAGCAGGCGAAGGCGGCGGGCATTGCCATGTGCGTGGCCACGTCTACGCCGGCCGAACTGGTGCAGTCCGCGCTCGCTAGTGCCGGGCTCGACGCTTACATGGAGTTTGTTACCACGACAGGCGAAGTTGGGCGCTCCAAGCAGTTCCCCGACGTGTACGAGCTGGCGCTGCGTCGCCTGGAAGAGCGCCACGGGCGCAAGTTTGAGCGCGCGTGGGTGTTTGAGGACGCCGTCTTTGGCCTTAAGAGCTCTGGCACTGCAGGCTTTAAGCGCGTGGGCATCCATGACCCGCACGGCCGTATGGAGCGCGACGAGGTGCGTGCCAACTGCGATATCTTTATCGATAACTATGAGGACCTGGACCTGGTCCGCGTGCTTGCGTTTGAGGGCTAGGCGAGGGCCGTGGCTTGCAAAGTATTAGTTGTTTGCGGCTCGCCGG
>CABURV010000058.1 GCA_902494035.1 uncultured Collinsella sp. | reverse complement strand
TCGGGCGGCAGGTTGAGGAGCTCGTCGCCGGGACGGTGCAGGCAGACCTTCCTGAGCTTGCCGATCTCGGAAGGCACGTGCAGACCTTTCGTCATGGCCTCCTACCTTTCTTTCGGGCCTTACTGGCCGAATGTATCAGCGCCCCTCCGTATGGGACGCTGCTTGCTGACAGCTCTAGTTATATCCAAAAACCACCTGCAATTCCACCTCGCCCCCGAACGGTCAGCAAAGTGCGATGAACGGTATATCGCATATGATTCCCCCATGATGCACTTCGGTTCTCTAAAGCAGGTTTTCAAAGGTAAATGTTCTTTTTTCTAAGGAATTAAGCTAGATTGCACAAATATTTTCATGTTTAGGAATTGCATAGCTTAAACGGTTTTCTGCATATCTATGTCGTTTGTCCATGATTCAATTTGAATTCGATTATATTCAGCTCGCAATCATTCTTATTCATACATCCTCACCAGTTGAGTATGGATATAGATTGTTTCCAAACGAGTTGGGCAGTTAGTTGCATGCCTTGGCAGCGTAAGAAGTAGGTAAAGATACCGTTCGCGCGATGCGTCCGTGCCACAGGTCGACTAAATTGAGACAATAGTGATTAGTGTTAGGCTACCGTCCCTTGTGGGGACTGAACGGACAGATGCATATGCCGAGCAAAATCGAAAAGAAGCAAGCCGCCGCAAAGCTGCGCAAACCGCCGCGCGACTTCTCGTACACGCAAAACCGAGAGCTCAGCTGGCTACGCTTTGACAACCGCGTGCTCGACGAAGCCTTCGACGAAACCGTTCCGTTATTCGAGCGACTAAAGTTCGTCTCGATCTTCGAGTCCAACCTCGACGAGTTCCTTATGGTGCGCGTGGGCGGCCTGTCCGATCTGGCGGAGCTCAAAAAACAACCTGTCGACAACAAGAGCAATATGACCGCCTCCGAACAGGTCGATGCTGTCATGGCCGAAATGCCCGGGCTCCTTACCCGTTGGGAGTCCATCTTTAAGAGCATCGAGGGCAAGCTCGACACCTTGGGCGTTCACCGCGCCCGCATCGATTCGCTTACGCCCGAGGAGCGCACCTTTGTAACCCGCTACTTCCAGGCCTACGTGTCACCGGTCATCTCGCCGCTGGTCATCGATCCTCGCCACCCCTTCCCCAACCTGCGCAATGGCGCGCTCTATCTGGCCTGTGGTCTGGACGGCGCCACCGACGAGGAGAGCCTGCTGGGCCTTATCGAGATTCCCGCCTCGATGAACCGCGTGGTCGAGATCCCCTCGCCCACCGGCACCTACTCCTACATCTTGCTCGAGGACGTCATCCTCGCCTGCCTGGACAGCTGCTTTGGCTCCTATAAGCCGCTGGATCGTGCGCTGATCCGCGTCACCCGCAACGCCGACATCGATCCGGACGGCGAGGGCGTCGAGGAGGAAGAGGACTACCGCCAGCACATGAAGCGCATTCTCAAGAAGCGCCTGCGCCTGCAACCGGTAGTGCTCGCGGTCTCGGGGTCGCTCGAGAAGGCGACGCTCAAGACTATCCGCAAGGCGCTCGAGCTTTCGCGTCGCTCGGTCTTTACCTGCGATATCCCGCTCAACCTGGGCTACGTCTTTGGCATTGAGGGCAAGATTCCCGAGCACCTGCGCAACGAGCTGCTCTTTACGCCGTTTAAGCCGCAGCCCAACCCCACCATCGATATGACCCGCTCCATCCGCGAACAGGTGCTGCAGGGCGACAAGCTGCTCTTTTATCCCTACGAGGCCATGAACCCCTTCCTGGATCTGGTGCACGAGGCCGCCTACGACCCCGAGTGCATCTCTTTGCGCATCACGCTCTACCGCGTGGCCAAGCAGAGCCGCCTGTGCGAGTCGCTGATCGATGCTGCCGAGAACGGCAAAGAGGTCACGGTGCTCATGGAACTTCGTGCCCGCTTTGACGAGCAGAACAACATCGAGTGGGCCGAGCGTCTGGAAGAGGCGGGCTGCACCGTCATCTATGGTTCCGAGGGCTTTAAATGCCACTCAAAGATCTGCCAGCTCACCTATCGCGAGGGCATGGCGCTCACCCGCCTCACGCTTTTGGGCACCGGCAACTTTAACGAGAAGACGGCCAAACTCTACAGCGACTTTATGCTCATGACAGCCCATCCCGGCATCGGTGAAGACGCCAACCTGTTCTTCCGCAATCTGTCGCTGGGCAACCTGCGCGGCGACTACCGCTTCCTGGGTGTGGCGCCCGTCGGACTGAAACCGCTCATCATGCGCGGGCTTGACCGCGAGATCCAGCGCGCCCTTGCCGGCGAGCCCGCCCGCGTGTTCTTTAAGCTCAACTCGCTGACCGACCGCGAGGTTATCGACAAGATCGCCGAGGCATCGTGTGCCGGCGTGCGCGTAGACATGATCATCCGCGGCATCTCGTGCCTCAAGCCCGGTGTTCCGGGCAAGACCGAGAACGTGCATGTCCGCTCCATCGTCGGACGCTTTTTGGAGCACGCGCGCGTCTATGCTTTCGGCGTGGACTCGGACATGATTTACCTGAGCTCGGCAGACATGATGACGCGCAACACCGAGCACCGCGTGGAGATCGCCTTCCCCGTGCTCGACCCCACCTGCCGCGCCCTAGTGCACGAGTACATGGGCATGCAGCTGCGGGACAACGTGAAGGCCCGCAGCCTCACGAGCGACGGCACCTGGGTCCCCGTGGAACGTGCAGAGGGTGAGAAACCCTTCAACTCGCAGGAAGCTCTACTGGAGCGTGCCTATCGCAACGCCGAGGCCGCCGCGCAGCAGCGTGCGCAGGAGAAGGAACGTGTAGCCGAGGAGGCCATTCAGGCCGAGGTTGAACACGGGGCAGCTGCCAAACCGGAAGCGGTTGCAGCTCCCCCGGTGAATGAGCCCGAGGCTGCCGCAGAGCCCGCCGTGGAGAAAGCGCCCGAGCCCGCTACCGCGACTCCGGAGCCCGCCGCCGAGGCAAAGCTCGCACCTGCACCTGAGCCGCAGCCGTCCACAACCGAGGTTCAGAAGGTCCAGGCGACCGTCATTGAGCCCGAGCCCGCACCTGCACCTCAGCCCGAGCCGCAGGTCACCAAACCCGCACCCGAAACGAGCGCCCGTCGCGATAAGCCCGCCGGCAAGACCAAAGCCATTGAGCGCCATCGCCCCGGTCGCGTGCGCATGGGCCTGGGCCTGATCGGCCTGGGTCTTAAGACGCTCATTACCGGCAAGACGAAATAGACGTTTGTAGAAGCGCCCCGTATTTGAGGAATGCCCCAGATACGGGGCGCTTTTCCCTGCTACCATGGTTGCGAACAAAACCGCGAATGGCAGGCAGGAATATGAAGCTCACCATAGAATCGATGACGTACGGCACCGACGGTCTGGCACATGCCGACAACGGCAAGGCCGTCTTTGTGCAGGGCGCCGTGGCAGGCGACACCGTCGAAGCCGAGGTCGTGCAGGACGGCAAGTCGTTTATGCGCGCCCGCACGACCGAGATTCTGGAGCCGAGCCCCGATCGCATTCAGCCCCCCTGCCCCTTCGTGGGCATCTGCGGTGGTTGTTCGTGGGGCAACCTCTCGCGCACGGCGCAGCTTGCCGCCAAGGAGCAAAACCTGCGTTCCGCACTCGAGCGTATCGGCAAGTTCAGCCCCGATCAGGTCGATGAGTTGGTACAGCCCATCTGCCACACCAAGGACGACTGGGGTTACCGCAATAAAATCGAGCTCGAACCGACCGTCGTCAACGGTCGCGTGCGCCTTGGCATGCACGGCGTCGACCCCAGCAAGATCGTGACCGTCGATTCGTGCCCGCTGTTCGATAAGCGTTTTCCCAAGGCGCTCAAGTCAGTCGTCGGCGCGCTCAACTATCTGAGCGGCAGCCACAACCTGGGTCTGGAGCGCGTGGGCATTCGTGCCTCGCGTCGCACCAAGGCACTCGAGATCGCGCTTTGGACGCCCACAGGCTCTTTTCCGCGCTCGCAGGTCTCCCGCGTGCTGGCGGACGCCGCTCATCCCACGAGCATCGTGCGCGTGATGAGCAAGGGCGAAAAGAAGGCCCGCCGTGTCTCCAAGGTCGAAATGCTCGCCGGAGAGGGCTCATGGACCGAGAATATCGCCGAGGGTCAGATGCGCTTGTCTGCCCCGTCTTTTTTCCAGGTCAACACCAAGGGTGCCGAGATTTTGATCGATCTTGTCATGAAAGCGCTCGACCCGCAGGAAGACGAGCTTGCCGTGGACCTGTACTGCGGTGCCGGCACCTTTACCCTGCCGCTCGCCCGCCGCTGCGACTTTGTCGCCGCCGTCGAGGCCTACGGCCCCGCCGTGCGCGATCTACGCCGTAACCTGGAGATCAACAAGCTTGATAACGTCGACGTCATTGGCGGAGACGCGGTGCGCGAGTTCCCCGACCAGGACGCCGATGTCCTAGTAGTCGACCCGCCGCGTGCAGGCCTCGCCCCCGAAGCGATCGACCTTATCGCCAGCACGAGTGCTCGCGATGTCGCCTACGTGAGCTGCGACCCGGCCACCCTGGCGCGCGATCTCAAACGCTTTGTCGAAGAAGGCACCTTCTCCCCCGTAAAGATCACGCCAGTCGACCTGTTCCCGCAAACCTTCCACTGCGAGACCGTCGTCCACCTTAGGCGCAACTAGACTATTTGCCCAAGACCACGCCCGATGATTTTTCAAGGACGGGGAAAATAAATTTGTACCGAATGATTATTTAATCCCCGTCCCGAAATAGAACCGCCCCCTTATTACTTGAACATTAGAAATGGGGGCTTCTTTATGGACGGGAGAGTCAGGCACGACGCCACGCTGAGAACTCTTGCAGCAGAGCTTTGCGACAGGGGGTACGGGCGCGCCGAAGGCCGGCGGGAGGCCGAAGGGTGCCCGGACCCGGCCGGGGCCGGCGGCGTGCGAGGGCAAGCTCATGCGACAGAGCTGCTGCCCGGGCGCCTGAAGGACGAGTTCTACAGGAACCGGACGTAGCGGAGCTTCGAGGAGTTCAAGCGGGACCTCGACGCCTACACCGTTCACCGGAACAAGAGGAGGCAGGTTAAGCAAAAGGGACTGACCCCGGAGGAGTTCCGGAATCAGTCCCCATGTGTGGCATAGGCCGCTAATTGACCCGTCTAAGTTTCGGGGGCAGTTCATTTCAGCACCGCCCGAGAAAGCTAAACGCCTTCTGGCAGGTTGTCCCGGACCGAGGGCGGCCACCTTGATCGCCCTCGGCCCTCACCCACCTCAACTGCTCCTCAATTACATAGAGCTGGTCGAAAAGGGCGCAAGCTAGCGGGCGCCTTCCTCGTCGTCGTTGGGTCGGTAGGTGATGAACTCGATAACAAAGGCCAGAACGGCAGAGACGAGTGAGGCGATGATCGCGTAGATCATGTGGGAGACCCCGGCGCCACCAGGGGTCCCGTCGATGAAGTTGAGCAGGTTGAAGACGCCGAGGCCGCCCGAGATGTACATGAGGGCGCCCGTCATTCCCACGATGGCGCCGCCCACGGCGGAGCTCAGGCATGCCACGACGAACGCGCGCTTGTTGGGGAGGGCGATGCCGTAGATGCCCGGCTCGGTGACGCCGAAGAAGAAGGCGGAGATCATCGCGGGAAGGGCGATGCCGCGGAAGCGCTCGTCCTTGTTTCTGAGGTACATGGCAAAGATGACCGCTCCGAGCGCGAACCCATGGCCGATGGTGGCGGCGAGCACGCTGTCGTGGCCTAGGGTGTTCAGGTTCATGATGGAGATGGGGATGAGGCTCCAGTGGAAGCCAAAGATGACGAGGCACATCCACAGTCCGCCGACCAGGGCGCTGCCCAGGACGGAACCAACCACGGGGAGCTGGAAGATGAACGAGAACGCCGCGCTCAGCAGGTTGGTGATGAGGGTGGCCACCGGGCCGATGACGAGGTAGCCCAAGACGATGGAGACCGTCATCGTGGCGAGCGGGACGAGGAACATCTTGAGTGCAGTCGGCATCCAGCTCTTGAGCCAGCGCTCAAGGATAGAGCCGAACCACACCATGAGAAGGACGGGGATCACCGAGCTCACGTAGCCGGACACGGGCATGATGATGGGGAGCCCGAGGACGGTGGCGTACCACGAGAACGTGCCGGCCACGCCGAGGTCGATGCTGCCGAGCGCCTCACCCGAGGTCAGGGCGACCATCGTCGGGTAGAGGAGCGCCACGCCGATTGCCACGCCGGTGAACTCGTTCATGCGGAACTTGCGCGCGGCACTGAACGCCAGGGCGACGGGGAGGAAGTAGAAGAAGCCGTCAGCCACGGTGTAGAGCAGCGTGTAGAGGCCGTCGTTTGCAAAGGCCGGGACGAAGTAGGTGATGAGGGCAAGCAGTCCCTTCATGATGCCTGCGGCGGCAAGCGGTCCCAGGATGGGCTGGAAGATGCCAGAGATGAGGTCGATGACGACGGAGGCAACGGTCTTATCGCCCTGGGGCTCGTCGTCGGCGCTTGCGCCGCCCGAGAAGTTGCCGGCCTCCAGGACCGCGTCGTAGACGTCCTCGACGATGTTACCCACGACCACCTGGTACTGGCCGTTGGCCTGGATGACCTGGATAACGCCCTTGAGAGCCTCGATCTTGGCAGTGTTGGCGCGGGACTCGTCCTTGAGCTTGAAGCGCACGCGCGTGATGCAGTGCGCGACGCTGGCGACGTTCTCGGCGCCGCCTACGTTCTCGAGTATGGATCTGGCCAGATCGTCGTATTTTTCAGCCATTATTTTCTCCTTAGCGATATTGCCCGGGCGGCTAGCCCAGGTCGCCTCCGTTGGTGGCGATGGCCTGTTGGTACCAGTAGAAGCTCTTCTTGCGCCTGCGCTCGAGCGTGCCGTTGCCCAGGTTGTCGCGGTCCACGTAGATGAAGCCGTAGCGCTTCTCCATCTCGCCGGAGCCCGCGCTCACGAGGTCGATCGGCCCCCAGGTGGTGTAGCCGAGCATCTCGACGCCGTCCTGCTCGATGGCGTCGCGCATGGCCTCGATGTGCTCGCGCAGGTAGGCGATGCGGTAGTCGTCCTCGATCGTGCCGTCGGGAAGCACCTCGTCATAGGCGCCGAGGCCGTTCTCCACCACAAAGAGCGGCTTCTGGTAGCGGTCCCAGAGGTCGTTGATCGTGATGCGGAACCCCAGCGGGTCGATGACCCAGCCCCAGTCGCTCGTGCGCACGTAGGGGTTCTCCACGCCGGCGAAGGCGTTGCCCTCGGCGACGCCGCCCACGGAATCGGGGTCGCCCGCGGTGCAGCGCGAGGAGTAGTAGCTAAACGAGATGAAGTCGACGGTGTTCTCCGCAAGGATGCGCTCGTCCTCGGCGGTCATGCCCACGTCGATGCCCTCGCGCTCGAGCATCTTGAGCGCGTAGCCGGGGTAGCGCCCGCGCGCCTGCACGTCCACGAAGAAGAGGTCCTCCTGGTTTTTGACCTGCGCCGCGCGGACGTCCTCGGGGCGGCAGGAGTAGGGGTAGTAGCTTCCCGCGGCGAGCATGCAGCCCACCTTGTTCTCCGGATCGACCTCGTGGGCGATCTTGGTGGCCCAGGCGCTCGCCACGAGCTCGTTGTGCGCGGCGCGGTACTCGGCCTCGCGGGCATTCTCCCCGGGCTCGAGGACGATACCGGCACCCATGAAGGGACGGTGCAAGATCATGTTCATCTCGTTGAACGTGATCCACCAGCGCACGAGGCCGCGGTAGCGGTTGAAGAGCACCGTCACAAGCCGCTTGTAGAGCTCGATAAGGGTGCGGTTTCGCCAGGCGCCGTACTTCTTGACGAGGTGGATGGGGCAGTCGAAGTGCGTGATGGTCACGAGGGGCTCGATCCCGTGCTCGCGGCAGCAGCGGAACACGTCCTCGTAGAAGGCGAGCCCGGCCTCGTTGGGCTCCTCCTCGTCGCCATTGGGGAAGATGCGGCTCCAGGCGATAGAGAGGCGAAAGACCTTAAAGCCCATCTCCGCGAAGAGGGCTATGTCCTCGCGGTAGTGGTGGTAGAAGTCGATGCCCGTCTGGGCCGGGTAGTAGTACCCGGGCTCAAAGTCGAGCATGCGCCTCAGGCCGCGGCTTACGTCGTTGCGCTCCGGCCCGTGTGGGATGACGTCGACGTTGGCAAGGCCGCGGCCGCCCTCGTCATAACCTCCCTCGCATTGGTTGGCGGCGGTGGCTCCTCCCCAAAGGAACCCTTTTGGAAATGGCATGGTGCCTCCTTCTCTCTGGCGCCCCCATCTCTGCGGGGGACGCTTTATAACGTCCTTGCGGCCTCGCGCGCCGGGCCCGTGGTCCTTTCCCTGATGCGCGCGGGCCGCCTGTGAAGGGATGACTAGCTGACGGCTTGTCCTGCGGCGGCGCGACGTGCCTCCCGGCCTCCAAGCAGGGAGGGGACCTGTGCCAGGCACACGCCGGCGAGGATGATGGCGACGCCCAGCCACTCGACGACGCCGAGCGGCTCGCCGATGACGATCATGGCGATGAGCAGGCCGGCGGGGAGTTCCGCGGCGGCCATGACAGTGGAGAGGCCCGCAGGCAGGTGCGGAGAGCCCATGCCGAAGAGCAGGACCGGGCAGAGCATGCCAAAGAAGCCGGCGATGACGGCAAAGGGCAGGATGCCCTGGGCGAGGACGCCCGAGACGACGTAGTCCGGGCACACCGTGAGTGACATGATCACGGAGCCCGCGCACACGATGACGCCGCGCTGCTCGGACGAGCAGGGGGCCTCGACCTTGCCGGAGAGGGTGACAAAGAGGGAGCAGGACACGGCCGCCCCCAGCGCGCAGAGCAGGGCCACGGGGTCGTACCCGGTGATGCCGGTCTTGTAGACGCCGCTGGCGAACACCGTTCCGAAGACGATGACCAGGGCGGAGGCCACTTGGAGGACCCTCGGCGGTCGGCGCGTCATGACGGTCTGCCACACGAGCCCCAGCCACGTGAACTGGAAGAGGAGCGTGAGCGCCACCGGGGCGGGCAGCACGCTCATGGCGTAGCAGTAGAGGATTGAGGTGAGGCAGGTGAGGGCTCCCAGGCCCATGAGCTTAAGGGCGAGCTTCCAGCCCACGCGCTGCCAGCGGTGCCCGAGCGCGTGGCCCGCGAGCGTGGCGAGGGCGAAGAAGAGGCAGCCGAACCACGCCTGGCTCGCCACCACCTGTGCCGAGGTGAAGCCCGCGGCGTAGGCGAGCTTGTAGGTCGTGGCCATCGCGCCGTAGCAGGCGCCGCCCGCAAAGACCTGGAGCGCCGCCTTGACCTGTCCCGCGCCCGCGGCTCCCGCCTCGGCGGTCTGTTGCTTGATTGTGTTTGTTCCTGCCATTAGGCTCCCTTCCGTCTGCTGTCTTGCAGACGCACATCTCGTGCGTCTGTTCCCTGCAGTCGGAAGGTGGGCTCGTGCGGTCTTCTGGCAGTGCATGTGGTACCTGCTGCCAAGACGAAAAAAGCCACGCAACCGACTGCTCGGTTGCGTGGCAAAAAGGTGGCTAGCGCCCAGAAAAGTCCACGCGTTTTTAGACGGAGAGAAAATACTACAACAGAGGAGGTGCTGTCAAGAAAAGCCGAGGAAAAAAGTGAGCCTCTGCCCGCCGCACCTGTGGCGGTCGTTCCCCGAACAGGGCGGTGCTGTTGGGGACTGTCTCGATCTGTAACAGTAAGACCCGGTTTTGGTCCGTAGATGTTACAGATTTAGACGTTTTGTCGGGGCAGTTTCCGTTTGTCTTGATCTGTAACAGTTAGGGGTCAAAAGTGGGTCTAGATGTTACAGATTGAGATTGTTGGGGATGGGTGAGGGTAGCTAATTCGGACGGGGCTATTTTAAACATTGGGAAATCGAGCGTGGCAAGCGGAGGTCTTCGGGGTATAAGACGGCTAATTGTATGCCGCCTATGAAAGGAACCCTCATGCCCAGCGTTGCCGTTCTCGCCGCCGATGGCTTTGAAACTATTGAATGCTTGACCATGGTCGATGTCATGCGTCGCGGCGGCGTGCGCGCCACGCTCGTCTCGATCATGCCCACGCGTGAGGTCGTAAGCTCGCTGCAGATCCCCGTGACCTGCGATGCGCTCTTTGATGAGATCGACTTTGACGAGTACGACTGCGTCGTGCTACCCGGCGGCCTACCCGGTGCTACCAACCTGCGCGCCGATCAGCGCGTCTGCGACGTGGTCTGCGAGTTCGCCGCGACCAAGCACGTCGCCGCCATCTGCGCCGCCCCGTTTATCCTGGGCGAGCTCGACCTGCTCGAGGGGCGCCACGCCACGTGCTTCCCTGGCTTTGAGAAAAGCTTCCCCAAAGGCGCCTATACCGGCGAGAAGGTTACGCAAGACGGCAACATCATCACCGCCAGCGGCATGGCCCAGTCGCTCCCCTTTGCGCTTGAGCTGCTGCGCACGCTCGCCGGCGACAAGGCTGTCGAGAAAGTCGCCGAGGGCATTCAGCTATGATTTTGGCTTCGCAATCACCGCGACGCATCGAGTTGATGCACGAAGCGGGCTATGACGTTCGCATCATTCCTGCCGATATCGACGAAACGCCGTTTGATGGCGAGGCCCCGCTTACGCTTGTTGAACGCTTAGCACGCGCAAAAGCCGCCGCCGTTGCCGCCGAGCATGCCGAGCCCAATGAGCTGACGGTCGCGGCCGACACCATCGTCACCTTTGACGGCAAGATTCTGGGCAAGCCGGCAACCGAGGACGAGGCGCACACCATGCTCCGTGAGCTTTCGGGCCGCACGCACCAGGTTGCAACCGGCGTCTGCATCGTTAAGGCAGGCGATACGGCCGCCCCGCATGCCGCAGAAAGCCTGTCCTTTGTCGATGTGACCGACGTGACGTTCTACGAGCTCAGCGACGAGCAGATCGAGCACTACGTCGCCTCGGGTGAACCCATGGACAAGGCCGGCGCCTACGGCATTCAGGGCACAGGAGGACGCATGCTCGTGCACGATATTTCGGGCGACTTCTATAACGTGGTGGGCCTACCCATCGCCCGCGTCGCGCGCGCGATTCAAAAACTCTCGTAATTGCATCTGGCGCTGGGTATCCCCCG
>CABURV010000057.1 GCA_902494035.1 uncultured Collinsella sp. | reverse complement strand
CCAGGGCGCCACACGCGTGCACAGACTGTCGGTTCGACGTAGAAGCCTCAGCCGTAGCAACGGATTGCCCAGCGAGAGATCGCCACGGGCGGATATTAAACTGCAAAGACGAGCGTCGGGAAGACACGCCGAGGTCGCCGCGGACGGGTTGATATAGGGAGAGGGCCTGACCCCATATCGTTGGGGCCAGGCCCGATTTTGCCTCTTGACAATGTCCTGCTCATATTAAAAGGAACGTCCCCAAGTGCCAAGTGTTCCGGCAACGCCGATGTTTTGGCAACGACAGCGAGCGGGTCGCATTTGAGACAAGGTGACGTGAAGCGAAAGGGCGCTGACCTTCTGGTCGCGCCCTTGAAGTTGAACGTCAGATTGTCCAAATGCGGCCCGCGCAGCGTCGAGTCGTTACGGCGTTTGGTAAAACGCCGTAACTCTAGTAGTTGGCTTCGTAGCCGTTGCCGTCGCCGGTGGGCTCTTCGTAGTAGTCCGAATCGCTTGAATCGCTTGAGTCATCGGAATCGTCAGAGCTGACCGATGAGGTTGCGGTACCGTTTGCGTAGTCGTCAGACGTGTTGTTGTTCAGGTCACCGATCGTAGAGCTGGAACCGTCGGAAAGACCCATGGTGTTGGGACCCTTGGGATCCTTGCCGGCATCGACGCGCTCCATCATTTCCTTGAGCTCGTCCTCGTAGACAAAGACGTAGCTCACACCGTCGATCATGGTGCTGTCGTCGGCGTACGAGGGCAGGTTGGCCGAGTAGATACCGTCGACATCCATACCGCGCATGGCGTTGACCGTAGCCACGATATCCTGAACGCTCATATCGGTTACGAGCATATCGGACAGCGAATTAACCAGGCCAAAGATCTTTGTGGCATCGAAGTTATTGAGAATCTGGTTGGCAAGGGCGCCAAGCACCTGACGCTGGTGGCGCATGCGCGTGTAATCGCCGTCGGCATAGGTGTAGCGGCAGCGGGCATAGGTAAGGGCGGTGGCACCGTCCATATGCTGCTGGCCAGCGGTAATCTTAATATCCAGGTGCTCGGGGTCGTCAACATCATCGGTTGCGTTAATGTCGATACCGCCAACCGAATCAATCAGCGCCTGCATACCGTCGAAGCTGACCTCGGCATAGTGGGAAATCTGAACACCGCACAGCTCGTTGACCGCCTCGACCATGGCCTCGGCGCCGCCAACGGTATGGCAGGCGTTGATCTTCATGGTCTCGCCCTTGTACTCGACCTTGGTGTCGCGCGGAACGGAAATGAGCGTCGCCTGTTTTTGCGTGGGGTCGATGCGTGCCAGGATAATCGAGTCGGCACGATACGTATCCTCGCCCGGACGGCCGTCGGTGCCAAGAAGCAGCACGTAGAACGGATCCTTTGCCTCATCGGTGTCAACCAGAACCCGACGCAGATTGTCGGTAATGACATTAGAATCGCCGAGCTTGCCCATAATGGTGGCAAACCACAGGCCGGCAGCGGTAGTGGCACTCAGCAGCACGCCAAGCACGACAATGAGCGCGACGTGACGAATCGTGTGGCTACGGCGACGTTGACGAGCGCGCTCGGAATAGCGAGCCACGTTATCGCGACTGTAGATCTTGGCCTGCGCACCAGTTGAGGGTCTTCGGGTGGTGGTATCCGCGAGGGGTTTTTTATTAAACATAGGCAACCTGTATTAGTAGATGACGGGATCGGGGACGGTAGCATGCTCGACATGCGCGCCAAGCGCCTGCAGCTTTTCGACAAACCGCTCGTAGCCGCGCTTGATGTGATGGATGGCCGAAACCTCGGTCGTCCCGTCGGCGATCAAGCCCGCTACGACGAGGGCCGCTCCGCCACGCAGATCGGGCGAGGTAACCTGTGCACCCGAGAAGCCCTTGACGCCATGAATCATGGCATGATGGCTCTCGATACGAATGTCGGCACCCATGCGCACCAGCTCAGAGGCAAACATAAAGCGATTCTCGAAGATGTTCTCGGTGATAACGGAGCTACCATCGGCAAGGGCGGAGAGCACCATAATCTGCGCCTGCATGTCCGTCGGGAAGCCGGGGAACGGAAGCGTCTGGATGTCGACCGGCTTGATACGCTCGGCACGGTTTACATGGACGCCATCCTCGACGCGCTCGCAGTCGATACCCATGAGCTCCATCTTCTTGAGCACCATGCCCAAGTGAATGGGGCAAAAACCCGTGACGTCGACACCGCGATCGTCGGCCATCAACGCACCGGCGACGATAAAGGTGCCGGCCTCGATGCGGTCGCCCACTACGCGATGGGTAACGGGATGCAGCTCTTCCACGCCCTCGATGGTCACGACAGGCGTACCGGCGCCGACAATCTTAGCGCCCATCTCGTTGAGCATGTTGGCGAGATCGACGATCTCGGGCTCGCGGGCGGCATTGTCGATAACCGTGGTACCCTTCGCGCGCACGGATGCCATAATGAGGTTCTCGGTCGCACCGACACTGGCGAACTCGAGCGTGACGGTGGTACCGCGCAGACCTTGGGGCGCATTGGCGTTGATGTAACCGTGGGCGGTATCGAACTCAACGCCCAGGGCCTCGAGACCAAGAATGTGCATATCGATCTTGCGAGCACCCAGGTTGCAGCCGCCCGGCATGGCGATCTTGGCGCGATGGAAGCGACCCAGCAGGGGTCCCATCACGGCTGTGGAAGCACGCATCTTGGCAACGAGCTCGTAGGGGGCCTCCCAAGAATCGACCTGAGAGGTATCAATCTCGAGCGTGTGCTCGTCGAGAACATCGATCGTAGCGCCCATGCCCTTGAGCACCTTGCCCATCACGTGGACATCGGAAATATCGGGCACGTTCTGCAGCGTCGTCTTGCCCGGCGCCAGAAGCGTTGCCGCCATGAGTTTGAGTGCGGAGTTCTTGGCGCCCGAAACGGGCACGGAGCCTCCGATGGCGTGGCCACCCTCAACGCGGATAATATCCAAGGTCTACCCTTTCAAAAAGCATGCCCGGGATGGCTGGGCCATCCCGGGCATGATGTGTTCGCAAATGGTCGAACGCTAAATCGTTTGACTATTGGGCAAGCTTGAGCTTACACCATGCGATTTCATTATAGAGGTAGGCGCGGCGTGCATCATCCTCCGACAAATTACCCAGCTTCTCTTCAAAACCTTGAATATCAGCTTTAAGCTTGTCGGCATCGACGGTCGCCAAATCGCAAGCGCGCTCGGCGAGAACGGTCACGACATCGTCCGCAACCTGGGCATAGCCGCCGGCCACGGCAAACGTGTGGTCGACAGTGCCCATGGCCTTATCGGAAACGCGAACGTAACCGCGGTCGATCGTGCAGATCTCGCTGGAGTGAGCAGGCAGAACGCCAAACTCGCCATCCGTGGACGGAATCGACACAAACGCAGCGTCGCCCTCATAGGCGCAGCTCACGGGGCACACGATGCGGATACGCATAACCTACTTCTCCCCCATCTTGCGGGCGCGCTCGCGCACGTCCTCAATCGTGGAAGCATAGCGGAAAGCCTGCTCGGGCAGGTCATCGGCCTTGCCGTCGACAATCTCGGCGAAGGAGCGGACGGTATCCTCGACGCGGACGTAGACACCGGGGTTGCCGGTGAACTTCTCGGCGACGTGGAAGGACTGCGAGAGGAACTGCTGAATCTTACGGGCACGGTTGACCGTAAGGCGCTGCTCCTCGGACAGCTCGTCCATACCCAGAATGGCGATGATGTCCTGAAGGTCGGAGTACTCCTGCAGGAGCTCCTGGACCTTGACAGCGACACGGTAGTGCTCCTCGCCGACGATCGAGGGATCGAGAGCGTCGGAGGAAGACGCGAGCGGGTCGATAGCCGGGAACAGGCCGAGCGACGAAATGCTACGCGAAAGAACCGTGGTGGCATCGAGGTGAGTAAACGTCGTGGCAGGCGCCGGGTCGGTCAGGTCGTCTGCGGGGACGTAGACAGCCTGGACGGAGGTAATGGAGCCCGTCTTGGTCGAGGTAATGCGCTCCTGGAGGTCGCCCATCTCGGTTGCCAGCGTGGGCTGGTAACCAACGGCGGACGGCATACGGCCCAGCAGTGCGGAAACCTCGGAACCTGCCTGGGAGAAGCGGAAGATGTTGTCGATGAACAGCAGAACGTCCTGGCCACGATCACGGAAATACTCAGCGGTGGTAAGGCCGGCCAGACCGATGCGCAGACGCGCTCCGGGCGGCTCGTTCATCTGACCGTAGACCAAGCAGGTCTTGTCGATAACGCCAGACTCGCTCATCTCGAGGAACAGGTCGGTGCCCTCGCGGGTACGCTCGCCGACGCCGGTGAACACCGAGGTGCCGCCGTGCTCCTGGGCGAGGTTGTTGATGAGCTCCTGAATCAGAACGGTCTTGCCGACGCCGGCGCCACCGAACAGACCTGTCTTGCCGCCGCGGATGTAGGGCTCGAGCAGGTCGACGGCCTTGATGCCGGTCTCGAAGATCTCGGTCTTGGTGGTGAGCTCGTCGAAACGGGGCGCTGCATGGTGGATGGGGTAGAACTCCTCCACCTCGGGCATGGGCTTGCCGTCGACGGGCTTGCCCATGACGTTCCAAATACGGCCGAGCGTCTTGGGGCCAACGGGCATTTTCATGGGCTCACCGGTATCGGTGGCGATGAGGCCGCGCTGCAGGCCGTCGGTCGAGGACATGGCGACCGTGCGGACGACGCCGCCCGGAAGCTGGCTCTCGACCTCGAGGATCGTGCTCAGATGACCGATCGGGGTCTCGGCCTCGACCGTGAGCGCGTTGTAGATCGGGGGCACCGCGCCGTCAAACTTGACGTCGACGACAGGGCCGATGATTCGCACGATGCGACCATCACCGGCAGTCGTCTTCTTGGTGGCTTCCTCGACCGCAAGCTTTACGGTGTTATTAGCCATTACTGTTCCTCCAATGCTGAGGCTCCGCCGACGATCTCGTTAATCTCGGTCGTGATCGAAGCCTGGCGCACGCGACTATACGTGCGGGTAAGGGTCGAGATGATCGCGGTGGCGTTTTCCGTCGCGGAGTGCATGGCCTTGCGGCGTGCACCCTGCTCGGCAGCCGCCGAATCGATCAGGGCCTGGTAGATGACCGTCAGGATATAAGACGGCACAAGCTTGCCGAGAACATGCTCGGGAGAGGGCACGAACTCGAACGTGGACGAGATGCGCTTAGGGGCGTCGGTCTCGTTCTTACGCGGACCGTGGGCCATAGCGATCATCTCGGGGTCGAGCGGCAACAGATGCTCGACGCGAAGCTCCTGATCCACGCGGTTCTTGGCGTGGTGGTAGACAAGCTCGACACGGTCAAGCTCACCGGCACGATACGCATCGCAGATATGAGAGGAGATCATGCGGGCCTGATTGAAATCGGGCTCAGAGGAGTTGCCCTCAAAGTGCATGACAACGTTTGCGCGGTCGCGGAAATACGTGGCCGGCTTACGCCCGCACGCGATGATCTCGCACTCGATGCCGTCGTTCGCCCAAGAAGCGGCGAGCTTTTCGGCCGTGCGCTCCACCGTCGTATTGAAACCGCCGGCAAGGCCGCGGTCCGAGGCAATAACGACAATCAGGCCATGCTTGACGCTCTCATGCTTCTGCAGCATGGGATCGGTGCCCGAACAGGAGGCGTCGCCGGCGACCGTCAACATGACGTCGGTCAGCGCCTCCTTATAGGGCTCGGCCTGCTTGGAGCGATCGAGGGCACGACGGATCTTGGCCGTAGAGACCATCTCCATCGTGCGCGTGATCTGCTTGGTCGTGGTAACCGAGGAGATTCGCTTCTTAATGTCGCGAAGGTTGGCCATGGGGCTTAGTTCTCCTCTGATCCAGAAACATCCGAATGGTGCTTGGCCATGAACTGCTGCTTGAAGTCGCCGATGACGCGCAAGAGCTCAGCCTTGGTGTCATCATCGATCTTCTTGGCGCGAACCTTGTCGAGCAGCGAGCCAAAGCCATTGTCCATGTACTCGATGAGCTCGGCACGGAAAGGCAGCACGTCGGCGATCTCCAGGTCATCCAGGAAGCCCTCGTTGCCAGCGAACAGCGTAACGATCTGCTCGCCAACCTCAAACGGCTTGTAGCGCGGCTGCTTAAGGAGCTCGGTCATGCGGGCACCATGGGTCAGCTGCTTCTGAGTAGCCTCGTCAAGGTCGGAGCCAAACTGCGTAAAGCCAGCGAGCTCCTGATAGGAAGCGAGGTCCAGGCGGAGGTTGCCGGCGACCTGCTTCATGGCCTTGGTCTGCGCATCGCCACCGACGCGGGACACGGAAATGCCCACGTCGACTGCCGGGCGCTGGCCCTGGAAGAAGAGTTCGGACTGCAGGTAGATCTGACCATCGGTAATGGAAATGACGTTGGTCGGAATGTAGGCCGAGACGTCGCCGTCCTGGGTCTCGATGATCGGCAGGGCTGTCATGGAGCCGTAACCGTTCTTCTTGGACATCTTGACGGCACGCTCGAGCAGACGAGAGTGCAGGTAGAAGATGTCGCCAGGATAGGCCTCGCGTCCGGGCGGACGATGCAGCGTCAGCGACATCTGACGGTAGGCCACGGCCTGCTTGGACAGGTCATCGTAGATGACGAGCACGTGGCCACCGGGGTTGGTCTCGCTGGCGGGCTTGCCGTCCTCGCCGTTGTACATGAAGAACTCGCCAATAGCGGCACCGGCCATAGGCGCGATGTACTGCATAGGGGCGGAATCGGCAGCAGTGGCCGAAACGATGATGGTGTAGTCGAGCGCACCGTGCTGAGCGAGGGTCTCACGGATGTTGGCAACCGTGGAGGCCTTCTGGCCGATGGCGACATAGATGCAGACCATGCCCTTGCCGCGCTGGTTGAGGATAGCGTCGATGGCGATGGCGGTCTTACCGGTCTTACGGTCGCCGATGATGAGCTCACGCTGACCGCGGCCAATAGGCACCATGGAGTCGATAGCGAGCAGACCGGTCTGAACCGGCTCGCACACCGGGGTACGATCGATGACGCCGGGAGCCTTGAACTCGATGGGGCGACGGTGCGTGGCGACGATGTCGCCCAGGCCGTCGATGGGCTGGCCGAGCGGATTGACGACGCGGCCGAGCATGGCACGGCTCACGGGGATATCCATAATGCGGCCAGTGGTGCGGCACTCGTCGCCTTCCTTGATGGAGTCGACGGCACCGAACAGAACGGCGCCGACCTCGTCACGGTCAAGGTTCTGGGCAAGGCCGAAGACGGTCTCACCGGTATCGGAGCTCTTGAACTCCAGAAGCTCGCCTGCCATGGCGCTCTTGAGGCCGGAGACGCGCGCGATGCCGTCGCCTACCTCGTCGACCGTTGAAACCTCATGCGTATCGACCGTCGCGGAGAGGCTCGTGAGCTGCTCCTGCAGTTTCTTGGCGATATCCTGGGCATTGAGGGTTTCGGACATTAGGCTTCACCTCCGTACGAATTAGCAGAGTTTGCGAGGGTCTCCTGCGCGATACGCAGCTGCGTCTTGACGGAAATGTCACGACGCTCGCCGCGGGCCTCGAGCACCAGGCCGCCCACGATAGACGGGTCGACCTGCTCGATAAGGAATACCTTGCGGCCGAAGTCCTTCTCGCATTTCTTAGTGATGGTTTGACGCAGCTCGTCGTCGAGCGGGATCGCCGTGGTGACGGTCACGCCCACTACATCCTCGTCTTCCTCGGCAACATACTTAAAGGCAGCTGCCACCTTGGGAAGAAGGTCGAGCTGGTCGCGCTTGGACATGGTGTCGAGCACGGCGATGATCTCGGGGCTGGCAGAAGCCAAACGCTCGACCATCTCGAGGTCCTCGAACACATGGTTCTCGGCCTTGGCGGCTTCCAAAAGGGAACGCGCGTAGGTCTCGAGCACCTTGTCCTGATAGCGGCTAGTCGGCATTCAGGCTACCTGCTTCCTGGATGTAGCGCTCGATGAGCTTCTTCTGCTCGGCATCGTCCTCGAGTGCCTCGCCCACGATCTTGGTGGCGACGGCAACGGACAGGTCGGCGATGGAGCTCGCGGCACCGGCGTAGATGGACTTGCGCTCGTCCTCGACGGTCGTATGGGCCTTGGCGATGATCTCCTCGGCCTCCTTGTGAGCAGCCTCGATGATACGGGCACGCTCGGACTCGGCGTCCTTACGGGCCTCGAGAACGATGTCGGCAGCCTGACGACGGGCGTCGGTGACGATCGAGTCGGACTCAGCGCGCTTGGCGATAGCCTCCTGCTTGGTCTTCTCGGCCTCGTCGAGGCTCTCCTCGATCTTCTTGCCGCGCTCCTCCATGGTTTTCATGATGCCCGGCAGGGCGACCTTGGCCAGCACGATCCAGATAATCAGGAAGGCGATAAGCGCCGGGATGAACTCCGCCATCTTAGGGATGAGGATGTCCGCACCGGCGGCGCCGTCCTCGGCGAACGCGGAAACCGGCATGAGCAGCGCGGCCGCGGACGCGGAGAGTGCGATCGCGCTCTTCTGGGATGAAAGATTCATACTTGACGCTCCGTGCTATTTAACGATCAGCGCGACAACGAAGCCGATCAGAGCCAGAGCCTCGCCGAAAGCGGAGCCCATGATGAAGACGGTGAACACGCGGCCCTGGACCTCAGGCTGACGGGCCATAGCACCCGTAGCACCCAGAGCAGACAGGCCGATAGCAAGACCAGCGCCGATAACACCGAGACCGTAACCGATAACTCCCACGATTCCTCCTTTGTCGTGCGTGTCTTATTTCACGCAGGATAACCTTTTTATAACTGCCGGGCTCCATGGGTACGGGCACCGGCGGTTTAACGAATTGCCTTACCTTTAAGGCACGAACGGAAGACTACTCCTCCTCCGCGACCTCCTCTGCCTCGGAGACATACACGGCGGTAAGGACCGTGAAGACGTAAGCCTGGATGGCGCCGACCACAAGCTCGATCGCATAGATCAGGATGAGGATGGCAAGCCAGGCCAGCGAAGGCAGGGCGCCGACGGCGTGGGCCGCGGAAACCTGCTGAAGCAGCGGCTGCATGAACATGCTCGCCATGATGGCGAACGAGCCCATGACCACGTGTCCTGCGAACATGTTGCAGAACAGACGGACGGCAAGCGTGATGAGGCGCAGGAAGGTCGAGAAAAGCTCGACGACCCACACGAGCACGTTCATCGGGAAGCTCACGCCCTGCGGGGCGAGGCTCTTGATGTAGCCGATCACGCCGTGAGCCTTGCATCCGTAGTAGATGAAGTACACGAAGGCGAAAATGGCGAGTGCGGCGGTGGAGCCGATTGCGCCGGTGCCGGGCTTCATTCCCGGGATCAGGCCGATCATGTTATTGATCAGGATGAACAGGAAAAGCGAGCACAGGAACGGGAAGTGCTTCTTCCAGTTCTCACCCACGACACCCTTGCCGATATCGTTCTCGACGTACTCGATGATGTACTCGAAACCGTTGACGAAGAAGCCCTTGGGAACCAGGGTCTGCTTCTTCTTGAACACGGCCAGGACGATCAGGAGCACGATCGTGGAGACGATCAGCCAAAACGAGTACTGCGTGATGCCGCAGCTCAGATCGCCCACGACAGGGGTGGAGCTGAACTCGCTGACCAGATGATTAATCTCATCAGGCAGCTTTTCAAAAATTTCCACGACTTACCTTTCGACCTCATGAGGATCTCGCAGCGCCTTGGCGACGCGAACCGTGCAGGCGGCCATAAAGGCCACGAAGCCGATCGCCTCGCCCAGGAGGAACATGCGAAATGCCTCTCCGAACAACACAAACACAACCAAGGTAAAGACGAGCAGGGCGATTGCCGAGACCGCCAGACTCACCATACCCTTGAGCATGTCCGCATTCTGTTTATCGTCAAGAACCGGCTTGAGCGTAAAGACAAAGGGAAGGAAGGCAATTGCGCCCGCGATGGCGCCTGCAACGATAGCGAGCAGATCGGCTATCTGAAACACTGGCGTCCTCACTTTCCTTTTTAACGCTTCACAGAACAGTTCCCGCCAAACATTGGTGACTATTGTACGAGCCAATCGCTAAAGTACAACCGAAAAAGCATCGGTTAATACGCACCTGTTCGTTTTCTTAAGACCTTCTTTATGCCGCAGGTACGGTAATACGTTTTTCTCGAACCCTGCAGGGCAAAACGTCCGTTAACAGGAGTGCGCGCGGTCGCCTTTTGTTCGTCCGCGCGCACCGTTTCTTCGTATTTGCAGCCGCGGCCATCTTAGCCCAGCGACTAGAGCGTGCCGTAGATGCGGTCGCCGGCGTCGCCCAGGCCGGGAACGATGTAGGCAGCCTCGTTGAGATGGTCGTCGATGGCGCAGGTATAGATATGCACATCAGGGTCCTTCTCAGTCAGCGACTTGAGGCCCTCGGGGGCAGCGACGATGCACAGCATGCGGATGTCCTTGACACCGCGCTCGCGCAGGTAGCTAATGGCCATCTCGGCCGAACCGCCCGTGGCGAGCATGGGGTCGACGACCAGGCAGATGCGCTGGTCGATATCCTTGGGCATCTTGCAGTAATACTCGTGCGGCTCGTGGGTGACCTCGTCGCGCTCCATGCCGATGTGGCCCACGCGAGCGGAGGGCACCAGGTCGAGGATGCCGTCGACCATGCCAAGGCCCGCACGCAGGATGGGCACGATGGCGAGTTTCTTGCCGGCGAGCTGTTTGAACGTGGCGGTAGTGATGGGGGTCTCGACCTCGACGTCTTCCATAGGCAGGTCGCGCATGGCCTCGTAGCCGTCAAAAAGCGCGAGTTCGCGCACGAGCTGGCGGAACTGGTTGGTGCCGGTGTTTTTGTCGCGCAGGATCGACAGCTTGTGCTGGACGAGCGGGTGATCGACAAGCGTCACACGGGACGCATCGTAGGTGACGGTCATGGATTGATTGCCCCTTTCGTTGCGGCCGCAAAACGGCCTTGCTGACAAGGCGTGCAGCAATGTTGCCGCCGCACGCCATGCATTAGTTTAGCGGTTTGTTGTATCGAGCAGCCCATCGCAGCCCTACTGTGCGGTGCTGAGCGAGCGCCTGACTGCATCACGCCAGCCCGCAAGGTTTTGCTCGCGGCGCTCGGCGGACATGTGGGGAAGGAAGGTCCTAACGATCTGGGCATTTTGCTCCAGCTCCTCCAGGTCTTCCCAATAGCCGACGGCAAGACCCGCCAAGTACGCGGCACCGATTGCCGTGGTCTCCACCGTCTCGCATTGCAGCACGGGGATATCCAGCAGGTCGGCCTGGAATTGCATGAT
>CABURV010000056.1 GCA_902494035.1 uncultured Collinsella sp. | reverse complement strand
GGCTTTGACCTGCCCATCGCCATCGCGGTTCTAGCGGCCGATGAGCAGATTCCCCGTGACAACCTCGATCGCTGCCTTATCGCAGGTGAGCTTGGTCTGGACGGTACGGTGCTTCCCGTCAAGGGCGAGGTGGCGTTTCAGCTATTGGCTCGCGACATGGGGCTGTCTTTTATCGCCGGCAGGTCCGACCAGCATGTGCCACTCGCGGGCGTAGATTGCGGCTTTATCGACCATCTGTCTCAGCTTGCTCATGGCATGGGCGATGCCGCACGGCACTACTTGGATTCCGAGGGTGTCGAGGCGACCTTTGAGCCCGAGCTCGACTATGCAGACGTGCTGGGGCAGGAAGTCGCTAAACGCGGCATGGCGCTTGCGGCGGCAGGAGAACTCGGCTTGCTCATGATCGGGTCTCCGGGATCGGGCAAGACGATGCTCGCACGCCGTATGACCGGCATCCTGCCCGAGCTTTCCGTTGAGGATCAGCAGGAGGCACTGTGCATCCATTCGGTTTTGGGTGAGAACATTGATGGCTTGTTGGCGGGGCACCGCCCCTTCCGCAGTCCCCACCACAGTATTTCGACCGCAGGCCTTATCGGCGGCGGGCGCCCGGTGCACCCGGGTGAGATCAGCCTTGCTCATGGCGGCGTGCTCTTTTTGGACGAGCTTGCCGAGTTTCCCACTGGCGTGCTGCAGACGCTGCGTCAGCCCATCGAGCGCGGCTACGTGAGGATCGTACGCGTCGACGGGGCTTTTACCTTCCCGTCGCGCTTTCAGCTGCTGGCTGCGAGCAATCCCTGCCCCTGCGGCTTTTTGGGCGATCGCGAGGTGCCGTGTCGCTGCTCGGCGGCGATGGTCGAGCGCTATCGGTCTAAACTGCGCGGTCCTTTGGCCGACCGTATCGACATGATGATCGATGTGACCCGTCCCGACCCTCAAGTGATTATCGAGGGTGCGGAGGGCATGTCGTCGGCCGAGTTACGTGACTACGTTGTGCGCGGTCGCGCCTTTCGCGCTTGGCGCGAATCCCGCATGGACGATGCGGATGCCGAGGCCGAGGATGACGAGACTCGGTCCATTGACGGCGTCGTTTCGACCTTTGAGCTCGATGATGCGGCGGAGAAGTGTGTGCTCGGCCTGTCGAAGCGCACGCATCTCACAGGGCGTGGCATCGTGCGCCTTGTTCGCATTGCGCGCACGATCGCAGATGTCGCCGAGAGCGAGCAGGTGACGCAGGACCACGTGCTCGAGGCGGCGATGTACCAGGGAAGGAGGGACCAATGATGGCTGAGGGGACCTTCGAGCTGCATCCAGGTGACGCGTTGTATCCCGAGACCGTTTTGGAGCTTTCTGATGTACCTCAGACGCTCTATGTGCGCGGCAACCCCGAGGCGCTTTCGACGCCCGCGCTCTCCATCATCGGTGCGCGAAAGGCCTCGCCGTATGGTCTTGCCGTGGCAGAGCTTGCGGCGAAGGTGGCGGTTGAGGCGGGAGTGACGGTAGTTTCGGGCGGTGCAGTCGGTTGTGACCAGGCCTCGGGTTGGGCTGCGGTCAACGCCGGCGGCAAACACGTCGTGGTGCTGGGGACGGGCGCCGACGTGGTCTACCCGCGTTCGAGCGCGGGGCTTATTACGCGCACGCTCGATACGGGCGGCGCGGTCGTGTCGATCTCTCCGTGGGGCATGGGTCCGCGCAAGTTTGCCTTTCCGCGTCGCAATCGCGTGATCGCGGCCCTGTCGCAAGCCCTCTTTGTATCCGAGGCGGGTATGCCTTCCGGGACGTTTTCTACAGCCGAGGCTGCTATGGATTTGGGGCGCGAACTTCTTGCCGTGCCGGGGTCGATCCTATCGCCCGAGTCGCGTGGCACGAATTACCTCATTGCGAACGGTGCCTGCTGCATTGTCGACGAGGAGTCCATCGAGATGGCTATCTCTCGCATATACGGCACCCTGCGCTACTCGCGCCCCGATGCTCCCGGCATTGCCGACCTGAATCCAACACAGCAGACCGTGATGCATGCGCTCATCGCCTCTCCGCTCAAGGTCGACGACATCGCGGCGCTCGTCTCACTCGATGCTGTCGGCGTACTCAAACTCTTGGGTTCGCTTGAACTCGAGGGCCTTATCGAGCGCATGATGGATGGAAGGTATGCGCCCTCCAAGTTTGCCCTTCACGCCCAGACGCCCTTCGGTCACAATGGAAAACGTGTCAATTAGAAAGGTGTTTGCAGATGCAGTTCGATCAGGTGACGGTTATCGGTGGCGGTCTGGCGGGTTCGGAATGCGCGATCCAGCTGGCAGACCGCGGGTTTGCCGTAAAGCTGTGCGAGATGCGCCCCCAGGTGAGCTCCCCGGCTCACCATACCGATCACCTGGCAGAGCTCGTCTGCTCCAATTCGTTTAAGTCGACCCGTCCGGATTCCGCGGCTGGTTTGCTGAAGGCCGAGCTTGAGCGCATGGGTTCAGTCCTGCTCGACTGCGCCCATCGCGCTGCTGTTCCCGCTGGTGGCGCCCTGGCGGTCGACCGTGTTACATTCTCCGAGCTCGTCGAGGCTGAGGTTGCCGCCCGCCCCAATATCGAGGTCGTTCACGGCGAGGTCACCCAGATCCCCGAGGGCCACGTGGTCATTGCCGCGGGCCCGCTGTGTTCACCGGCGCTGAGCGAAGAGGTCATGAAGCTCGTCGGTGGCGACGCCCTTGCGTTCTTCGATGCCGCGGCGCCGATCGTCGATGCCTCCACGCTCGATATGGACGTGCTGTTTTCGCAGTCGCGCTACGAGGAGCAGGGGAGCGGCGACTATCTCAACGCTCCGCTCAACAAGGAGGAGTACGAGGCCTTTATCGAGGCGCTCACCACGGCCGACCGCGTGGTGCTCAAGGACTTTGAGGGCGGCGATCTGTTCCAGGCCTGCCAGCCTGCCGAGGAGGTTGCGCGCACCGGCAAGGACGCCATTCGCTTTGGCGCCATGAAGCCCGTCGGCCTCACCGACCCGCGTACCGGACGTCGCCCTTGGGCGGCGATTCAGCTGCGTGCCGAGAACAAGGAGAAGACCGCCTATAACCTGGTGGGCTTCCAGACCAACCTGACCTTTGGCGAGCAGAAGCGCGTCTTCCATATGGTGCCGGGCCTGGAGAACGCTGAGTTCTTCCGCTACGGTGTCATGCACCGCAATACCTTTGTCGACGCCCCGCACGTGCTCGATGGCACCTTTGCCGTGCCCGGTACCGGCGTGCGCCTGGCCGGTCAGATCACCGGCACCGAGGGGTACATGGAAGCCGTGGCGACCGGTCTGCTCGCGGCGCTCAACACCTATGCAGAGGCTATCGGCGCCGATTCCGTCGAGTTGCCCCGCGTGGGCGCCCTGGGTGCGCTCGTGGGCTATGCGACCGATCCTGCCACCGTGGGCTATCAGCCCATGCATGTCAACTTTGGCCTGGTGCCGCCGCTCGAGGACGGTAAGCGCCGCAGCAAGCGCGACCGCTATCAGGCCTATGCGGACCGTGCGCTCGAGGCCCTCGATGCCTACTTGGCCACGCGTTCCGACTTGTTTGGAGGCGACCGGTCATAGCCTTTGACCTGTACGACACCGTCGACTCTTTTATCGCCTATATCGCACGCGTTGAGGGGCTTTCTCCCAACACGGTGACGGCCTATGGCTCGAGACTGGAGCGCTTTGCTGCCTGGTGCGAGCGCGAGGATATTGATGCTTTCGCTGCCGACGTGCGCACCATTCGTCGCTATCTTGCTGAGCTTTCGCGTGAGCAGGTGGCTCCCCGAACGCTTGCGGCGCACCTGTCGGCTATCCGATCTCTCTATCGCTGGATGGCTGCCGAGGGGATTGTCGAGGGCGATGCGGTCTCGGCGATCGCGTCGCCCAAGCTGCCGCGTGACCTGCCGGGCGTCCTTACGACCCAGCAGGTCGAGGCGCTGCTCAAGACGCCTGATACCTCAACACCCGCGGGACTGCGCGATGCGGCGATGCTCGAGTTGCTCTATGCCTCGGGTGCCCGCATCTCAGAGCTTGCGGCGCTCAATGTGGAATCCATCTCATGGTCCGAGCGCACGCTGCGCCTGTGGGGCAAGGGGAGCAAGGAGCGTATCGTCCCTCTGTATCGTCGTGCGCTCGATGTGACGCGTCTCTATATTGAAGAGGGGAGGCCGGAGTTGCTCGCTCGGGCAAAGCGCCGCGACCTCGCTACCGGGCCGCATCCGCTGCTTATATCGGCGCGCGGCAATCGCATGAGCGCCGCGATGCTTCGGCGGCGGTTCCATACGCTGGCGACGCTCGCCGGCATTCCGGCTGACATCGCCCCGCATGCGATGCGCCATACCTTTGCGACCGACTTGCTCGAGGGCGGTGCGGACCTGCGCTCGGTTCAAGAGCTGCTAGGTCATGCGAGCCTGTCCACGACGCAGATCTACACGCATCTCACACCCGATCGGCTTAAACGTGCCGTGGCTCAAGCCCATCCCCGCGGCGAATAGTGGCTGGGACGTCCCGCGCCGCACTCAGGTGTGTGGTTTTGATTGCGGGTTGGCAGGAAGAGGCATTCCTGCTATCATTCATCGGGTTGCTTCACGGCAACATGTTTTTATCACGCACGCGCGGCTACTTCATACCGTGGTGCCCGGGCTTTGGTAGCACATGTCCGGGTTGGTTTTGGAGGATGACCCCGCGCGGAGGCAAACCACAGGAGGTTTAACATGGCTACCAAGATTAATATCCGCACCCTGCTCGAGGCCGGCTGCCACTTCGGTCACCAGACCCGTCGCTGGAACCCCAAGATGAAGCCGTTCATCTTCGGTGAGCGCAACGGCATCTACATCCTCGACCTCAAGCAGACCATCCTCGACGCCGACCAGGCCTACACCTTCGTCAAGAACGTCGCCAAGGGTGGCAACGTGCTATTCGTCGGCACCAAGAAGCAGGCTCAGGAGGCCGTCAAGAACGCTGCTGAGCGCGCCAACATGCCTTACATCAACCAGCGTTGGCTCGGCGGTATGCTGACCAACTTCGTCACCATCCGCTCCCGCATCAACCGCATGGAGGAGCTCGAGGCCATGGTCGAGGACGGCCGCATGGCTGTTCTGCCCAAGAAGGAGCAGGCTGTTCTCGGCAAGGAGCTCACCAAGCTCCAGACCAACCTCGGTGGCGCCCGCGACATGAAGGGTCTGCCCCAGGCTCTCTTCGTCATCGACACCAAGCGCGAGGAGAACGCCATCAAGGAGGCTCAGCGCCTGAACATCCCCGTCGTCGCCCTGATCGACACCAACTCCGATCCCGACGAGGTCGAGTACGGCATCCCCTGCAACGATGACGCTATCTCCGCTGTCACCCTTATGTGCGAGCTCATGGCTGACGCCTGCCTCGCTGGCTCTGGTAAGGAGCAGGTCTCCGAGGCCGAGATGGCCGCTGAGCCCAAGGCCGAGTAAATCAGTCTTAGTTAATTCTTTTTCATCTCTTTGAAAGGAACCACAATGGCCCAGATTACCGCCGCTATGGTCAAGCAGCTCCGCGAGATGACCGACTCCCCGATGATGGAGTGCAAGAAGGCTCTCGTCGAGGCTGACGGCGACATGGACGCCGCTGTCGACGTTCTGCGTAAGAACGGCCTTGCCAAGGCTGCCAAGAAGGCTGGCCGTGAGACCAACGAGGGCGCTGTCGCCGCGTTCGTCTCCGAGGATGGCAAGACCGGCGCTCTGCTCGAGCTCTCCTGCGAGACCGACTTCGTTGGCTCTAACGCCAAGTTCACCGGCTTTGCTTCCAAGGTCGCTGAGGTTGTCGCTACCACCGAGCCTGCTGACGTCGACGCTCTGCTCGAGAAGCCGATGGGCGAGGAGACCGTTTCCTCCGAGCTCACCGAGATGATTCACATCATGGGCGAGAACATGAAGATCTCCCGCTTCGCTGCCCGCAAGGCTGAGAACGGCGCGCTCGCTTCTTACATCCACATGGGTGGTAAGATCGGCGTCCTCGTCGAGTTCGCCTTCGAGAAGGCTGAGACCGCTCAGGCTGAATCCTTCAAGACCTTCGCTCACGACGTTGCCCTTCAGGTTGCCGCTGTCGCCCCGATCTGCGCTACCCGCGATCAGGTTCCGGCCGAGACCGTCGAGCACGAGAAGCAGATCTACATGGCTCAGGCTGCCGAGTCCGGCAAGCCCGAGGCCATTCAGGAGAAGATGGCTGTCGGCCGTCTGGAGAAGTTCTACAAGCAGTCCGTGCTCACCGAGCAGGAGTTCATCAAGGACAGCTCCCTCACCATCAAGAAGTACGCAGAGCAGGTCTCCAAGGAGCTCGGCGACACCATTACCGTCGTTGCCTTTGACCGTCTGGTCCGTGGCGAGTAAATAAGCTCTTGTAGCTGGTAATGAGCAGGCTGTGGGTTTTACTCACAGCCTGCTTTTTCATGGCTCTTCTTAGAGCCTTTGATAGAATGTTGAGAGTTCAATCTAAAGGAGGATCGCTTTGTCCGACATCCGATATAAACGCGTGCTTCTTAAGCTTTCCGGCGAAGCGCTGATGGGCGACGGCCAATATGGCATCGACCCCAAGGTTACCGACCATCTTGCCAAGCAGGTCAAGGAGCTGCTCGCCGTTGGCCATGAGGTCGGCGTCGTTGTCGGCGGCGGCAATATTTTCCGCGGCATGGCCGGCGCTGCCGGTGGCATGGAGCGTGCTCAGGCCGACTACATGGGCATGCTGGCAACCGTTATGAACGCGCTCGCCCTGCAGGATGCCTTCGAGCATAACGATGTTCCCTGCCGCGTGATGAGCGCTATCCAGATGAACGAGATCTGCGAGCCCTATATTCGCCGTCGCGCCATCAACCACCTTTCCAAGGGCAACGTCGTTATTTTTGCCGCCGGTTCGGGCAATCCGTACTTTACGACCGACACCGCCGCGGCTCTTCGTGCGTGCGAGATCGGCGCCGAGATTCTGATTAAAGCCACCAAGGTTGACGGCATCTACGACAAGGATCCCGTCAAGTGCGCCGATGCCGTCCGTTTTGACAAGATTACCTATCACGAGGTTCTCGTCCGCGGTCTGCAGGTTATGGATTCCACGGCTACGGCACTGTGCCAGGATAACCGTATGCCGATTTTGGTCCTCAACATCGATGGCGAGGACACCGTCAAGCGCGCGCTTTCGGGTGAGCCCGTCGGCACGCTCGTCTATCAGGAGGATTAAGCATGGCAGATAACATCACCGCCCATATGGACAAGTCGCTCGAGTCCCTCAAGCATAACTTCTCCAAGGTCCGTACCGGCCGCGCCAATGCCAACATTCTGTCCGACATCACCGTCGATTATTACGGTGTTCCCACGCCGGTCACGCAGGTTGCCGCCGTCAAGACCCCCGAGGCCCACATGCTGCTCATCGAGCCGTGGGACAAGGCGCTCATCAACGCTATCGTCAAGGCCATCGGCGCTTCCGATTTGGGTATTACCCCCAACTCCGATGGCACCGTCGTTCGTCTGCCGTTCCCGGCTCCCACCGAGGAGCGCCGTCGCGAGCTCGTCAAGGAGTGCCGCGAGTACGCAGAGCAGGCCAAGGTGTCTATCCGTAACATCCGTCGCGACTTCAACAACAAGCTCGAGCGCGATGAGGAGCTCACCGAGGACGATGTCCGTCGCGAGCAGGCCAAGGTCCAGAAGCACACCGATGAGTATGTCGCCAAGGTCGAGGAGCTTCTGAAGGAAAAAGAAGCCGAGGTCATGGAGATCTAAGGTGCAATACGACGAGCATAAACTGGTCGAGTACTTTGCCGACGCCCCTGCGGGCGTCGGTTTTTCCGACCTTGACCTCAATAACATTCCGCACCATATCTCGTGCATCATGGACGGCAACGGTCGTTGGGCTACGTCGCGCGGTCTTGCACGCACCGAGGGCCACAAGGCGGGTATTGTCTCCCTTCGCGAGATCATTACCGCCTGCGTGCGCCTGGGCGTCGACGTGCTTTCGGCCTATGCGTTTTCTACCGAAAATTGGAACCGCCCGCAGCATGAGGTCAACGTCTTGATGCATCTGTTTGCTAAGACGTTCATCGACGAGCTGCCGCTTCTGAAGCGCGAAAACGTGCGTGTTGTCTTTTTGGGTGACATTTCCGCGCTGCCCAAGAAGACCCGCGACGTTTTTGAACGCGGTCTTGCCGAGTGCGCCGATCACACCGGTATGACGCTGGCGCTTGCCGTCAACTACGGCGCGCGTGCCGAGATTACCCGCGCTGTCCGTCAGATCGCATTCGACGCTGCCGCCGGTAAGATCGATCCTGCCGCAATTGATGACGACATGGTGGCTTCCCACCTCTATACCGCTGGCCTTCCCGATCCTGAGCTTGTGATTCGCACTTCTGGTGAGCTGCGCCTTTCGAACTATCTGCTGTGGCAGGTGGCTTATTCCGAATTCTACGTCACCGATACCTATTGGCCCGACTTTGATCGTTGGGGCCTTGTCGACGCCATTTTGGCCTATCAGGGCCGTGACCGTAGGTTTGGTGGACTGAGCAAGACCGAGGAGGCTTAATCGTGTCCGATCGTCCCAAGGCAACTGCTCCCAAAGCGCCTGCGCGCAAAGCTGCCACTGCGGGAGCGCCTGCGGCGAAGAGCGGAACCGGTACGTGGCTGGCGGGCTTTATTACCCGTGCCGCCGCCGGTATCGTCTACGCCGTTGTCTTTATCCTGTGCCTGGTTTTGGGTATCGTGCCCACGGCCATCTTTGTTTCTGTCATGAGCGGTCTGTGCTGCTATGAGTTTTTCCGTATGACAAGGCTCGATGGCAAGATGGCTAACGAGCGCATGGGTATCGCTGCCGCCGTACTCTTTCCGCTGTCGGCGTTGGGCGATTCGATGTTGCTGAATGCCCTGCTTTTTGCTCTGATGCTCGCTGTGGGCATTTGGTATGTCTGGTCGCCGCGTACCCGAATCTCTGATGTGGCCGTGACGCTCATGGGTCCCATTTACACTGGCTTTATGCTGTCGGCTATCGTGCTGCTGCGCGATGCCGTGCCCGGTTTTGCCGGCGCCCTGCTTTCGGTGGGCGTTTGCGCGTCCCTTTGGGTCTCCGATTCGTTTGCCTACATCGTGGGCAGCCGTATCGGCAAGCATAAGATGGTTCCCAAGATCTCTCCCAAAAAGAGCTGGGAGGGGTTTGTCGGCGGCATCCTGGGCTCGGTTTTGATTTGGCTCATCCTGTGGGCGACGCACCTCTACAAGCTCAGCCTGCCCTATGCGCTGCTGTGCGGCGTGGTCGTGTCCATTCTGGGCGTTATCGGCGACCTTATCGAGTCGCGCATCAAGCGCGGTGTGGGCGTCAAGGATTCCGGTAACCTTATCCCGGGCCACGGCGGCATGCTCGATCGAAGCGATTCGCTTATCTTCGGCTGCATCACCGCGCAGCTGATGCTGATGATCGGAGGCGTGCTGTAATGTCCTTCCAGACGACGTATGGCCCCGATGGACGTCTCCGTGTTGCCATCCTGGGCTGTACGGGCTCTATCGGCACTCAGGCGCTCGATGTGTGCCGCCAGCATGCCGATCTCCTGCAGGTGACGGCGCTGTCCGTTAACTCCAGTACCTCCGAGCTCGTTGCCGCTGCCCGCGAGTTCTCGGTTCCGGCGGTTGCCGTGGCCGATGTCGCTCATGGCGATGACGCCGTGCTGCAGGAGCTGCCCGAGGGAACGAAGCTTGGCGTTGGCGCGCAAGCGGTTTGCGAGCTCGCGCGTCGCGACGATGTCGACTGCGTGCTCGTCGCTATTGTGGGCGCCGCCGGTCTCGAGGCGAGCCATGCGGCCTTGACCTCAAATAAGCGCCTTGCCCTTGCCAACAAGGAGTCCCTCGTCGTCGGTGGCGACTTGCTTATGCCGTTGGCGCAACCGGGCCAGCTTATTCCAGTCGATTCTGAGCACTCCGCCATCTACCAGTGCTATCTGGGGGAGAACCCACGCGAGGCTCATTGTATTTGGCTCACCTGCTCGGGCGGTCCGTTCTTTGGCCGCACGCGCGACGAGCTCGATCGCGTGACGCGCGCCGATGCCCTCGCACATCCCACGTGGGCCATGGGTGCAAAGATCACCATTGACTCCGCCACCCTCATGAACAAGGGCCTGGAGCGCATTGAGGCCATGCATCTGTTTAATTGCGACCTCGATTTCATTAACGTGGTCGTGCAGCGTCAGTCCAAGATTCACTCTATGGTCGAGTTCGCCGACGGCTCTGTGATGGCGCATCTCGGTGCTTCCGACATGCGTATTCCCATCCAGTTCGCGTTCTCGTATCCCGAGCGTTGGGATACCCCAGCGCCTCGTATCGATTTCCGCGAGCTGGGGCAGCTCACGTTTGATGCTGCCGACATGGATACCTTCCGCTGTCTGGCACTGGCCGAGCGTGCCGGCAAGACGGGTGGCACCATGCCGTGCGTGCTCAATGCCGCCAACGAGGTCGCCGTTGATGCCTTCCTGCACGATGGCTGCAGCTTTACCGATATCGATCGCATTGTGGAATCCTGCATGGATGCCCACGATATGCAGGCAGTCGATTCGTTTGAGCAGCTTCGCGACATCGATGCGTGGGCGCGTGAAAAAGCTGCGCAGGTGCTCGCCGCAACCCGTTCCTAACCCATAAGGATTGCTTTTTCGTTTTATGGATACTGTTCTGAGCGTTCTTTCATCGGTCTTTTGGGGCCTGCTGATGCTTTCCGTCCTCGTGTTTTTGCACGAGGGCGGCCACTTTTTGGCGGCACGTGCTTGCGGCGTCCGTGTGACCGAGTTCTTTTTGGGCCTGCCGTGCCGCTTTGACATCCATTACACGTCGCGTCGCATTGGAACCAAGTTTGGCGTGACCCCGCTGCTGCTGGGTGGCTACGCTGCCATCTGCGGTATGGATCCGACCGATGTCTCGTGCGCCGATCGCGTGCTCGCGGCTGTCTATCGTCATGGTCGCGTGACCGTGGCCGACCTTGCTGTCGAGCTCGAGCTTTTCGAGGAGGATGTGCTCGAGGCTTGTGCTCTGTTGCTGGGCTGGGGCTCCATCGCACCTTGGTATGAGGAAGGGGAGAAGCCCTTACCGAGCTACTATCCCACCAAGTATCAGACGCTGCCGCGAGACGCGGCGGGCTACACCACCTTTGACGGCCGCCGGTTCGATCGAGAGCATGCGACTGCCGTGGGCGATGTGTGGGAGCTGCCGTGCGGCGAGGCTGATTTCTTGGCGCAAGAGCGTTCGCACACTTATCTTGGCCAGGGTTTTCTCAAGCGCGCCTTTAT
>CABURV010000055.1 GCA_902494035.1 uncultured Collinsella sp. | reverse complement strand
CCCGTTCTGGGCGCGCCTCAATCGTAGCCCGAGACGGTCCCGGGCTGACAATTTCGACTGTAATGGACGTTCTTAAATGACTACTTTACAGCTCCAGCGCATCGGCGACTTCGGCTGCGCAGGCCAGGGCATCGGCCATGGCGTTCACCACGAGCGAGCTGCCGTTGCGAGCATCACCCGCCACATACACCGGCGCGGCATCCGCGGCGACGCCGTCGACGCGGGCCGCAAGGTACGAGTCCTCGGCAGCCATCACCGGCAGCGGACGACCAGCGGTGGCAACAGGCACGCCAACGGCGTCGAACACGCCATGCTCGGGACCCGTAAAGCCGCAGGCGATGAGCACCAGCTGGGCCGGCACCTCGTGCTCGGAGCCCGCGATGCGCTCGGGCTTGCCAGCCGACCAATCCAGATCGACCACGCGCAGGCCCGCGGCCGCGCCCTTCTTGTCCAACAGTACCTCGAGCGTATCCACACCCCAGACGCGCATCTCGCCGCCCATGGCAGCAATGGCCTCCTGCTGGCCGTAGTCGGTCTTCTTAACGTTGGGCCACTGCGGCCAGGGGTTGCTCGCCGCGCGCGCATCAGGCGCCGCCGGCAAGAACTCAAACTGGCGCACGCTGCGCGCACCCTGGCGCACCGCGGTGCCCACGCAGTCGTTGCCGGTATCACCGCCGCCAATGACCACGACGTCCAGACCGTGCGCGTTCACCGCGGGCTCGCCGCCATCGAGCACCGAGACGGTCGAAGCCGTCAGGTAGTCCACGGCATACACCACGCCGGGCGCATCGATGTTCGCAGCCGAAAGCCCACGCGGGGCGCGGGCACCAGCAGCCACCACGACGGCATCAAAGCCATCGAGCTTGGCGGCAACCTTAGGATCGCTCACGTCGGCACCCAGCTCGAACGCAATGCCCAGCTCGCGCATAAGCGCCACGCGACGCTCGACCACGGACTTCTCGAGCTTCATGTTAGGAATGCCGTACATGAGCAGGCCGCCCGGGCGGTCGTCACGCTCAAACACCGTCACGCGGGCACCGCGACGCGCAAGCTCCCATGCTGCCACCAGACCAGCAGGACCGGAGCCCACCACGGCAACCGTGGGTGCGCCCTCCCCTGCCGGCTCAAAGCGGCGCGGACCGCCGTTGGCCCACTCATGGTCGCTGATCGCGCGCTCATTGTCGTGAATCGTCGTGGGCTGGCCATCGACCGAGCCCAGGTTGCATGCGGCCTCGCACAGCGCCGGGCACACGCGACTCGTGAACTCGGGCATGGGCGAGGTGAGTGACAGGCGCTCGGCGGCCTCGTCCCAACGGCCGCGGTACACCAGCTCGTTCCACTCGGGAATCAGGTTGTGCAGCGGACAACCGCTCGGACGTGCCTTGCCAAAGCTCGCGCCCATCTGACAAAACGCCACACCGCACATCATGCAGCGGCTCGCCTGGGCACGGCGCGCGTCGTCGTCGAGCTCCACGTACAGCGGATCGAAATCGCGGCTGCGCTCCTCCACGAGGCGCAGCTCATGGGTCACGCGATCGATATCAAGAAAAGCACCGGGCTTACCCATGGCACTTACGCCTCCTTCTTGGTCGAAGTAACAGAGCTGGCAGCCACGGACGCAGCACCCGCAGCACCGCCCGCAACATCAAAGCGAGCGACATCAGCGGCACTCGCGCGACCGGTCACAATCTCAAACGCCAGCTCCTCAGCCTGCGCATGCGTCTTGCCGGCAGCCTCGCCCGCGGCGACAATCGCCAGCACGCGCTCATACTCGGTCGGAATGACCTTCACAAAGTGCTTGCTCATCGTCTCGAAGCTGTAGAGCAGCTTGATGCCGCGCGGGCTCTGCGTCGCGTCCACGTGCTCCTGGATGAGCTCGCGAATCTGCGCCAGCTCGCCGGCCGTCGGGGCCTTGAGCTCAACGCTCTCGTGGTTCACACGGGCATCGAGCGTGCCGTACTGGTCAAAGACGTAAGCCACGCCGCCCGTCATGCCGGCGGCGAAGTTCTGCCCGACCTCGCCCAGGATGAGCGCCAGACCGCCCGTCATGTACTCGCAGCCATGGTTGCCGCAGCCCTCGACCACCACGGTGGCACCGGAGTTGCGTACGCCAAAGCGCTGGCCGGCCAAGCCGTTAATGAAACCGCGACCGCTCGTGGCGCCAAAGAAGGCCACGTTGCCCACGATGATGTTCTCGTCGAACTTGTAGGTCGCATGCGGGTTGGGGCGCACCGACACCTCGCCGCCCGAAAGGCCCTTGCCAAAGTAGTCGTTGGCGTCACCGCACACATTGAGCGTAATGCCGCGCGGCAGGAAGGCGCCAAAGCTCTGACCGGCCGATCCATCGCAATCGATGGTGATGGAGCCGGCAGGCAGGCCCTCGGGATGCGCCTTGGTCACCGCGTTGCCCAAAATGGTGCCCACGCAGCGGTTGACGTTGGCGATATCGGCGCGGAAGCGAATCGGACGCAGGTGCGCACGGGCATCGGCCGTATAGGGCACAAACAACGTGGAGTCGAGCGTCTTGTCGAGCTCGCTGTCCGCGGCCATCTGCGGCAGGAAGTGGCGACCGTCGGCACCCGGGATATGGGCACCAAACTCACAGGTCGCGCTCGCCAGCACGGGCGACAGATCGAGCAGGTTAGCCTTGCGGTTACCCGGAACCTCGATCTGGCGCAAGCACTCGGGATGACCGACCATCTCGTCGACGGTGCGGAAGCCCAGGCTCGCCATGACCTCGCGCAGCTGCTCGGCAACAAAGAGCATAAAGTGCTCAACGTGCTCGGGCGTGCCGCGGAAGCCGCGACGCAGGCGGCAGTTTTGCGTAGCGATGCCGGCCGGACAAGTGTCCTGCTGACAATCGCGCTGCATGAGGCAGCCCATGGAGATGAGCGGCATGGTCGCAAAGCCAAACTCCTCGGCGCCCAGCAGGCAGGCGACGGCGACATCGGTGCCGTCCATGAGCTTGCCGTCGGCCTCGAGCACCACGCGTGAGCGCAGACCGTTTTGCAGCAGCGTCTGCTGGGCCTCGGCAAGACCGAGCTCCAGCGGCAGACCCGCATGCCAGATCGAGTCGCGCGCAGCGGCACCCGAGCCGCCATTGTGGCCGCTGATCAAAATCTTGTCGGCAGCACCCTTGGCCACACCGGTGGCGATGGTGCCGACGCCGGCCTCGCTGACCAGCTTGACCGACACGCGCGCGCCGGGGTTGGCGTTCTTAAGATCGAAGATCAGCTCTGCCAGGTCCTCGATGGAGTAGATGTCGTGGTGCGGCGGAGGCGAGATCAGGCCGATGCCGGGCGTGGACTGACGGACCTCGGCGATCCAGGGGTAAACCTTCTTGCCGGGCAGGTGGCCACCCTCGCCGGGCTTGGCGCCCTGGGCCATCTTGATCTGAATCTCGAAGGCGCTGCACAGGTAGCGACTCGTCACGCCAAAGCGCGCGCTTGCTACCTGTTTAATAGCGGAGTTCTTGGAGTCACCGTTAGCCAGCGGGGTCTCGCGACGCGGATCCTCACCGCCCTCGCCGGAGTTGGAACGGCCGTGCAGGCGGTTCATGGCGATGGCCATGCACTCGTGTGCCTCTTTGCTGATGGAACCGTACGACATGGCGCCGGTGTTAAAGCGGCGGACGATGTTGAGCGCGGGCTCGACCTCGTCAAGCGAAACCGGCGTGCGGCCGCTGGCATTAAAGTCGAGCAAGTCGCGCAGGCGCACGGCGCGGCCGGTGCGGTGCAGGCGGGCGCTGTACTCCTTAAAGGTGTCGTAGCTGTCCTCACGGCAGGCGGTCTGCAGCAAGTAGACAGTCTGCGGATCGATGAGGTGATCCTCGCCACCAAGCGGGCGCCACTTGGTCAGGCCCAGCGTGGGCAGTTGATCGGGAGCCGGGCTCTTAAGGATAGCGAGCGCGGCGTCGTAGCGCTCGTTTTGCTCGCGCTCAACGTCCTCGACACCCATACCGCCCACACGGCTCACCGTGCCGGCGAAGTACGCGTTGACGAACTCCGGCGTAAAGCCAACGGCCTCGAAGATCTGCGCCGAATGGTAGCTCTGCACCGTGGAGATGCCCATCTTGGACATGATGGAGACGATGCCGGCGGTCGCAGCCTTGTTGTAGTTGGCGATGCCCTGCTCGGCTGTCACGTCCAGATCGCCGTGCGCCGCCAGGTCGCGGATGCACGCATGCGCGTTGTACGGGTAGATGCCGCTTGCGGAGTAGCCCACCAGTGCCGCAAAGTCGTGCGGAGACACGGCATCGCCGCACTCCACCACGATATCGGCAAAGGTGCGCACGCCGGCACGGATCAAGTGGTTGTGCACGCAGCCCACGGCGAGCAGCGACGGCACGGGCACCTCGCCCGCAGCGGCACGGTCGCTCAGCACCACGATGTTCACGCCATCGCGAACCGCAGCCTCGACGTCTTCGGCAAGCTGCTTGAGCGCAGCCTGCAGCGCGCCCTCACCCGCGTCGCGGCGGTACACGGCACGGAACCGGCGGGTCTTAAAGCCCACGCGGTCGATGGCGCAGATGCGGTCAAACTCTTCCTCGTTGAGCAACGGGCGCTCCAAGCGCACCAGCTGGCAGGCCGTGCGGGAATCCTCGAGCAGGTTGCCGTGGTTGCCCAGGTAGAGTGTGGTCGAGGTGACCATATGCTCGCGTAGGGCGTCGATGGGCGGGTTTGTGACCTGAGCGAACAACTGATAGAAGTAGTCAAAGAACGAACGCGTCTTCTTGGACAGGCAGGCCAGCGGCGCATCGATGCCCATCGAGGCGAGCGGCGCCTTGCCCTGCTGGGCCATGGGACGCACGACCTCGTCAATGTCATCCCAGTGGTAACCGAGTTTGGCCATACGCACGGTGGCAGGTACCTCGGCGTCCTCGGCGGGCGTTGCCGCAACGGGCTCATCGAGCGCGTCAACGGTTAGCGTCTCCTCGGCAATCCAATCACGGTAGGGCTTTTCCTTGGCGTAACGGGCACGCAGCTCATCGTTGTAGATGACGCGCCCGCGGGCAAAGTCGACCTCGAGCATCTGGCCCGGTCCCAGGCAGCCGCTCGTCAGGATGTTCTCGGGGCTCACCTCGATGGTGCCCACCTCGCTCGCCAGCATAAAGCGACCGTCGCGCGTCACATAGTAACGGGCGGGACGCAGGCCGTTACGGTCGAGGGCGGCACCCAGTGTGCGACCGTCGGTAAAGGCGATGGCCGCCGGGCCATCCCACGGCTCCATGAGCATGGACTGGTAAGCGTCGTAGGCGCGGCGCTCCTCACTCAGGCTGTCGTTGTGGTCCCACGGCTCGGGCAGCAGCATGGATGCGGCACGCGTGAGCGGACGACCGTTCATGACCAAAAACTCAAGCACATTGTCCAGAATCGCGGAGTCGGAGCCCTCGCGGTTGATGATGGGCATCACGCGCTCAAGATCGTGCTGCAGCACGGGGCTGTACAGGTTGGGTTCGCGGGCGCGAATCCAGTTGACGTTGCCCTTGAGGGTGTTGATCTCGCCGTTGTGGATGATAAAGCGGTTGGGATGTGCGCGCTCCCAGCTGGGCGTGGTGTTGGTGGAGTAGCGCGAGTGGACGAGCGCCACGGCCGTTTTGACGGCGGCGTCGTTGAGGTCGATGAAGAAACGGCGCATCTGCGTGGCCACAAGCATGCCCTTGTACACGATGGTGCGCGAGCTCATGGAGCACACATAGAAGATCTTGTCGCGCAGGGCAAACTCGGCGTCGGCCTTCTTCTCGATGGTGCGGCGGCACACGTACAGGCGACGCTCAAAGGCATCGCCGGCGGGCGTGTCGTCCGGACGGCCCAGGAAGGCCTGCAGGATGGTAGGCATGCAGGCGCGGGCCGTCTCGCCCAGGTCGTGCGGGTCGACCGGCACCTCGCGCCAGAAGAGCAGCGGCACGCCGGCTTCGGCGCAGCCCTCCTCAAACACGCGGCGGGCATCCTCTACACCCTTGTCGTCCTGCGGGAAGAACAGCATGGCCACGCCATAGTCGCCCTCTGCCGGCAGAATCTGACCGCACTTTTGAGCCTCTTTACGGAAAAAGTGATGCGGAACCTGGAACAGGATGCCAGCGCCGTCGCCGGTGTTCTTCTCGAGTCCCGTACCACCGCGGTGCTCCAAGTTAACCAGAATGGACAGTGCGTCGTCCAGAATCTGGTGATGGCGCTCGCCGTTGATATCGGCAAGCGCGCCGATGCCACATGCATCGTGGTCGAATTCGGGGCGATAAAGGCCCTGCTGCTGAGCGGAATCTGCCTGCATCGCGATCCTCCCCTTGGTGTTAGACAGTCAGTTGAATAGGCATACTAGGAGCATCACCGGCCCGTTGTGTTTCCCGCCCGTTTCGAAACAATCGCGTAACGCACGCCCTACGAGTGGACACCGCCGACCTCAAGGGCGACAACATAGGCCCCAAGTTCGGCCTGCAAACTCACCTCTTCAAACGTCTCAATCTGTAACACCTAGACCCAATTTCCATCCCTAGTTGTTACAGATCAAGACATTTCGGTAACCCCCCTTTCACCATCCTATTCAAATACAATAATTTTGTTAGTCTTGGTTAACTTTTGAGCCTAAAACGGGTATCCTTTGCGGCGTCAAACAAACGGCACGCATGCCGTGCCACATTAAGGAGGCCCCTATGGCAAACCAGACAGACCGGCAGACGATCCAACTCGTCCTTATCCGCCACGGAGAGTCGGAGTGGAACAAACTCAACCTGTTCACCGGCTGGACCGACGTAGAGCTCACCGACACGGGCCGCGAAGAAGCCGCCGCAGGCGGTCGAGCCCTCAAAGAAGCCGGTTTCGACTTTGACGTCTGCTACACTTCGCGCCTCAAGCGCGCGATCCACACCCTCAACATCGTGCTCGGCCAAATGGATCGCGAGTGGCTGCCCGTCATCAAATCCTGGAAGCTCAACGAGCGCCACTACGGCGCGTTGCAGGGTCTCAACAAGGCCGATGCCGCGGCGGAGCACGGCGACGAACAGGTGCTCATCTGGCGCCGCTCCTTCGATATCTGCCCGCCGGCACTCGAGCCGAACGACGCGCGCGATCCCCACACCCAGGAGCAATACCGTGATGTCGCACCCGACCAGCTGCCCTACACCGAGTGCCTCAAGGACACGATAGCCCGTGCCTGGCCTTATTTCGAAGACGAGATTCGCCCCCAGATGCTCGCCGGCAAGCGCGTACTCATCGCCGCACACGGCAACTCCCTGCGCTCTCTCGTCATGAAGTTCGAGCACCTCACGCCCGAGGAGATCCTCAAGGTCAACATCCCCACCGGCGTGCCGCTCGTTTACACCTTCGACACCGATTTCAACGTCCTCGACAAGCGCTACATCGGCGACCCGGCGACCATCGCCGCCAAGATCGACGACGTGGCCAACCAAGGCAAGGCGCGCAGGTAACCCCAACCCAAACCCGACGCGTGGCGCCGCATGACCCAGATGCGACGCCACGCCGCCCATACACAGGAGCGCACCATGCTCAACCATCTCAAACAACACTTTGGCTCCCGACGCACCGGTGGTCACGGAGGCCTAGACATTGCGCGGCACATCGGCCCCGGGCTGCTCGTGACCGTCGGCTTTATCGACCCGGGCAACTGGGCCTCCAATATGGCCGCGGGCTCGCAGTTTGGCTACGCGCTGCTGTGGATCGTCACGCTGTCCACGATTATGCTCATCGCGTTGCAGCACAACGCGGCGCACCTGGGCATCGCCACGGGCACCTGTCTTGCCGAGGCCACGACACGCTACCTCCCCCGCATCGTGGGACGCGCGGTACTCGCCAGTGCCTACCTCGCGACCATCGCCACCGCTATGGCCGAGGTCCTGGGCGGCGCGATCGCGCTCCAGATGCTCTTTGGACTGCCCGTGCGCGCCGGCTGCGTCATCGTGGCCGCGGCATCGATGGCAATGCTCATGACGAACTCCTACAAGCGTGCCGAGCGCTGGATCATCGCCTTCGTCGGCGTGGTAGGACTCTCGTTTTTGGCCGAGCTTGCGCTAGTCAAGGTCGACTGGCCGCAAGCCGCCGCAAGCTGGATCACGCCCAGTATGCCCACTGGCTCTGCCGCGATTATCGTGAGTGTCCTGGGTGCGGTCGTTATGCCCCACAACCTTTTTCTGCACTCCGAGGTCATCCAATCCATGCACTTCGAAGGCCAAGGCGAGCAAGTTATCGAGGAACGTCTGCGCTACGAGCTCTTCGACACGCTCTTTTCGATGGGCGTGGGCTGGGCAATCAACTCGGCCATGGTCATCCTGGCCGCAACGACCTTCTTTGCGCACGGCATTGTCGTAGACGACCTCGCAGTCGCAGCGGCCACGCTCTCCCCCATTCTGGGCCCGGCAAGCTCGGCCATCTTTGCGGTGGCACTGCTGTTTGCGGGTATATCGAGTAGTGTGACGGCGGGCATGGCGGCGGGCACCATCACCGCAGGCATGTTCGACGAGGAATACGACATCCACGACCGACATTCCTCGATCGGGGTGGCGGCTTGTTTCGTCGGCGCAGTGGCGGCGTGCTTGGTCGTCCCGAATCCTTTTGAGGGTCTCATCTGGAGTCAGGCGCTGCTGTCGCTTCAGTTGCCGATTACGGTCTTTGTGCTCATACGACTCACCAGTTCGCCCCGCGTTATGGGCAAATACGCCAACTCGCGCCCGCTCAACGCGCTGCTCGTAGGGATCGGCGTCATCGTGACGATTCTCGACATCGTGCTGCTAACGGGGATGTAATTGGGATGGCGTGACTGTCCAGATATAACGTCTCAATCTGTAACACGTGAGACCGTTTTAAACCGTCAGATAAATCAAAAGGGTCCCGGCCGAGAATTCGACCGGGACCCTTGGACAGAGCTACATGTTGTTGCAAGTCGTGTGTCTACGAGCTACTCCTCGACAAGCTCAAACTCATCGGGGCCGACGCCGCAGACCGGGCACACGTAGTCCTCGGGCAGCTCGGGCGTGTCGACCTCAACCTCGTAACCGCAAACGGTGCACACAAACTTATACGTCTTCTTCTCCTCAGCCATGATGTTCTCCTCTCGAACGCGACTGGTGATGTACTTCATTTATTAGTATAGATTCTCAATAATATAATGCAAGTATTTTTAGAACATTTCTAGCCTTGATATGAGGACGCCTTCGGAGGCGTCTTGCCCTTCAGGACCTTATGGTAGTAATCGTAGGTGAGCGGTGTCTCGTCGCTCAAGCGCTCGGCATCCTCAACCTCGCCGATAAACAGTAGATGCGTGCCCACATCCACGGTGTCGATCAGACGGCAGCTAAACAGCGCTGCCGCGTGCTCGGGAACATAGGGCATACCCAGTGCGGTCTCGCGCGTCTCGTACTTGGCAAACTTGTCGTAATCGCTGCTGGTGCGGAAGCCAAAATTGCCGATATAGAGCATGTCGGCGGTCTGGTCAATCACGGTCAGCGCAAAGGCCTTGGCAGATGCAATAACGCCAGACGTGACATTTTCCTTGTTCACGGCAATCGAGATGCGCGGCGGGACGGATGTCACCTGCACTGCTGTGTTGATAACGCAGCCGGCACGCAGCCCGTCCGCCGCGGCGCTCACCACGTACAGGCCACTCGGCATGGTAAAGAACGCAGTTTTGTCCATAACGATCACTCCCCTAGCTCGGGTTGGAACCTCATGGATGTATGTACCCACAAAAAAGGCGGCACCCATAACGGACGCCGCCTTTGAGACATATGTGTCAGAACAGTAAGAAAGATGAGACGCCCGCAGTTGCGGTGAAATAGGGACCGAATAGCCCCTCAAACAGGCAAAACAGTCCGTATTCCACCGCAACTTATACAGAGTGCCTAGCGGTTGCGTTCCTTAAGGGCGCGGTCGATCTCGCGCTGAACGTCGCGCTTGGCCATGTCCTCGCGCTTGTCGTAGAGCTTCTTGCCGCGACCCAAACCCAGCAGCAGCTTTACGCGGCCGTCGGTATTAAAGTAGAGCTCCAACGGAACCAGCGCATAACCACGGTTGCGAAGTTTGCCGTCAAGAAAGTCGATCTCCTTGCGGTGCAGCAGCAGACGACGCCGACGGTCGGGATCGCGATTCCACACGCCACCATGGCTATAAGGGTGGATATGCAGGCCGACGAGCCAGCACTCCCCGCCGCGGATCAGCGCGAAGGTATCGGTAATCTGGCACGCGCGCTCGCGAATCGACTTGACCTCGGTGCCGCTCAGCTCAATACCGCACTCAAACGTCTCATCGATAAAGTACTCGTGATGTGCCGAGCGATTCTTGGAAATGAGCTTGCGTTCACGCTTACTGGGCATCGCCGGCCTCCTTGGCGCCATCGGAACCCTTGCCCGTAGCTTCGCGCTTTGCCTTGCGCTCGGCATTGAGTTCGGCATCGCTCTCGCGCACCAGTTTGATAATCGCCGCGCAGGCTTCCTCGCCCACCAAGTCACGAGCACGCACCGTCAGGCGCGTCGCCTCCTGCTTGTCGCCGTCGCTTGCAGCATCGGTCGCGCACATAATCAGGCAGATGGCAATCTCGGCCGAAGGCGAGGTCGGAACGCCTTGCAGGGCCAGTTCACCCATCACGTGCTCGTCGCTCTCCTCGGCGGCATCCGGATAGGTAGTATGGATCTTGTTGAGCAGGCGCGTCGTATGCGCATCGTTGGGCGCCAGGCGCAGCGCCAGACGCGCGCAGCCCACGGCAGCCGAAATGTTCTCGGTCTCGGGCTCCAAGAAGTACTGTCCCAGATTGGCGTAAGCGCGGGCGGCGCACTTGCCATCGCTTGCACGCTCCAGCACCGAAAACGAGAGCGATGCCCATTCCTGCTTGTCTTCGAGTGCGCGGAACAGCTCGGCCAAATCCAAGCGATAGTTGCAGTTCATGGGGTCCCAACGCACAGCCTGCATCAGGGCATTGCGAGCGCTCACATAATCCTGCTGGCGAATGTAGGCAAACGCCATGTCAGAGTACAGGCGGTCAAACGGCACCTCGACCTGCACGAGCTCGCGCGGATCCTTCTCCACGCGGCGATAGGCCAAGCGCTCAAACTTGCTATCGAAGCTAAAGTATTGGCGCTTCTCCTCCGTCTTGCACTCGGCGTCGATATACTCCTCGGCGAGCTCCACCAGGCGCTCCAGCAGCGGCGTCGCCGTAGCCAGGTCGCCCTGCGCCAGATAGTTCTCGGCATACGTGATGTCTTGCAAGCTGATGGGCAGGTCCATGACAACTCCTCGGTCCAGGCGGCAGACTCAACGCGCCTTAAACATCGGTCAATACACAAAACCCGGGTCTCTTACGAGGCCCGGGCGTTCAATTTTGGTAGCCCGTACCAGATTCGAACTGGTGATCTCCGCCTTGAGAGGGCGGCGTCCTAAACCGCTAGACGAACGGGCCATATGTAGCAAATG
>CABURV010000054.1 GCA_902494035.1 uncultured Collinsella sp. | reverse complement strand
TGGGCGAGGTTTTGGGCAAAGAACCAATCACGGTGCCGCGCGGATCGCGTGTGAGGGGATGGATTTGCATGTCGGCGCAGTTGTCGGCATGGGTTCTGAGCAGACCGAGGTTGGGGGCGACGGTGCGCGGCTGCTCCAGGCTGCTCATAAAGCCACGTCCGACGGTAGTTTCGGTGGTGCCAAAGTGCCCGCCCGTCTTGCTGTCGCAAAAGCGTTCGACGGTGGCCACGCCCTGAACGGGATCGGCGAGCGCCCCCGTTGCCACAAAGAGCATAAGGTAAAGCGTGCTTTTCTCGCGCACGGCATTGCCGTCAAAGTTGTCGATGCGATTGAGGGCATTTGCATATAGGCGGCTGTCCAGCTTGTAGCTGGCGAGAGCCGACATCATTTCGTTGGCGGCCGGACCGCGATAGTGCTCGGCGATTGCCCGATAGGCGGACTCGCCGCCGCCGAGCTTGCTGCAGATTGCCGAGGAAAGGTTGAGCGTGGTGACGGTAAAGTCGCTGTAGATGGCGGGCGCGCACTGGTCAGGCTTGCGATGGACGATGTAACGGGTGAGATACGAGCGGTTGGAAGAGCATTTCTCGAGCAGGGTACTGCCGAGATAAGAGTTTCCGTTGATAAGCATTCGGGCGATCTCGAGATGTTTAAGACCGCCGAACGAGCGAATATCGTTATAGAGGACCGAGCAAGGCGTCTCTGCTGCCACGGATACCTCCTTTGGTTGCTTCCTAGCCAATATGGCGATAGGAATTAATGGCCCCCGGTGGGCGACGTATTAAATGGCTGCGCAATATATAGCGTAACCAAAGCAACATTATAGGCCGCATGTTCGAAATTGCAGGAAGACCGAGAGATTTTAGTTGGACTGAACGGAAATCCCCCTCTGTCTTGTTCTATAACATTTGGACCCGGTTTTGCCCTGCATCTGTTACAGATTGACACAATCGGCCAGGCCCACCTCGTCCGCCTCGTCATCTGTGGTTTACGTGGGGGCATACGGAGTACGGGTATACTAACCGGCGGCGAATCTGCTCCATCGCTTAGAGCTGCTGCGTCTGGACGGCGCGTGATAGGGCTGCCAAAGCGATCGCCAGCGTGCTGAGCAACGTCCTCTCTGTGCGCACCTGTTTTTGTATGTATTAGCGCACTACCAAGCACGCCCGCGCGGCCGCATACCGCGCTCATGACGCGTGCAGATAAGGAACAACAACATATGCGTAATTCTGTATCCGACGTCACCGACGCCGAGATTCTGGACGAGGCCCGCGAGGCCATGACCCAGGCTGCCTTCGATGCCGCCGATGAGGCAAATGCTGCCCAGGCCGTCGAGTCCGCTACCGAGAGCCTGCCCGCCTTTAACGAGCTGGGGCTTTCGGACGAGATGCTTCGTGCTATTGAGAACCTGGGCTACACGGCGCCCACGCCCGTTCAGGCCGGCTCCATCCCCGTGGTGCTCGAGGGTCGCGACCTGCTTGCCGCCGCTCAGACCGGCACCGGCAAGACGGCCGCCTTCTTGCTGCCGACCATGAACAATCTGGAGCACATCGCTCCGCCCAAGCCCGTGCGTGAGCGCGGCGGCCGCAACCGTCGTCGCGGCGCCAAGAAGCCCGAGGGCAACGGCCGTGGCCCCGTGATGCTCGTCATCACCCCCACGCGCGAGCTCGCCCAGCAGATCGACGAGGTTGCGAGCAAGATCGCCGACGTCACCGGCCATGTCGCCGTGACCGTCGTGGGTGGCGTGAGCTACAAGCCGCAGACCGCGGCACTCAAGTACGGCTGCGACATCCTGGTCGCTACGCCGGGCCGTCTGGTCGACCTGATCGAGCAGGGCGCCTGCCACCTGAACGAGGTCAAGGTCCTGGTGCTCGACGAGGCCGACCGCATGCTCGACATGGGCTTTTTGCCCGCCGTCCGCCGCATTGTGCGCGAGACGCCGGCCGAGCGCCAGACGCTGCTGTTCTCGGCGACGCTCGACGAGGAGGCCGTGGGCGAGATCACCGACCTGGTGAGCGATCCGGCTCGCGTGGAGATCGCGCCCGCCACGTCGACCGCCGACACCGTCGATCAGTTTGTGTTCCCGGTGTCCATCGAGGCCAAGAATAACCTGTTGCCCGAGTTCCTCAAGAAGGAGGGCCCGGAGCGCACCATCGTCTTTATGCGCACCAAGCATCGCGCCGACAGCTGCTGCCGTCGTCTGGAGCGTAAGGGCATCAAGGCCGCCGCGATTCACGGCAACCGTAGCCAGGCCCAGCGCGAGCGTGCGCTTTCTGCCTTCCGCGACGGCACCGTCGACGTGTTGGTGGCAACCGACGTGCTCGCCCGCGGCATCGACATTAGCGACGTGCGCTACGTCGTGAACTTTGACGTGCCGGCCGAGCCGACCGACTATATCCACCGCATTGGCCGTACGGGCCGCGCCGGCGAGCTGGGCTGGGCCATTACGTTTGTGACCGAGCAGGACGTCGACGAGTTCTACGAGATCGAGAAGCTCATGGACAAGACCGCCGACATCTACGAGGCCGGCGACCTGCATGTGGGTCCCAACCCGCCCGCGGTTGACCCCGAGCGCGACCCTGCGGCCTTTAAGGTGAAGAAGAAGACCAAGCGCGGCAAGTCCAAGAGCAAGAAGAAGCTTGAGCAGGCACGCCGCGACGGCAAGCGCAACGGCGACGATTACGGTGATGTGGCCGGTCGTTCCAACCGCGGTCGCGATGAGCGCCGTGGCGACGGCGAGCGTCCGAGCCGCCCCAAGCGCGGCGGCAAGACCCGCGTGCGCGAGGGCGTTCAGGCTCGCGTGGACGAGGCCGTGGAGAGCGTGGCTCGCGAGGTGGCTGCCGAGGAGCGCGCCGGTGCTGGTGCCGTCGAGCAGGCCCCGTGCGGCAACCGTGCCGAGCGCCGTGCCAAGCAGTTCCAGGGCGAGGCACATCGCCGCCGTCGCGAGGATGAGGATCGCGGCGGTCGTCGTCGTGTTGAGCGCGAGGACGAGGGCCGCGGCTCGCGCGGTGGCAAGCGCGGTGCGGGCGACCGCCGTCGTTCCGGTCGTGATGACGAGCGCAGTGGCCGTGATGAGCGTCGCGGCGGCGAGCGTCGCGAGGGTGCTCGCGGCAATGGCGGCCGCGGCGGCGCTGGTCGTTCTAACGAGTCGCGTGATCGTCGTGACCCGCGTGCCAGCCGCGATCGTCGCGATGACTGGCGCAACTACGACGATACCCGCGAAGAGCGTCGCGGCGGCTATCGTGGTGGTCGTGGCGGCAACCAGGCCGGCTCCCGTGGCGGCCGTGCCGGCGGTCGCGATAACCGTGGCAGCTACGGCAACAGCCGTGGCGGCAAGCGCGGTGGCAGCTCCCGTCGCCCCGGCGACGGCGGCGGCAAGCGCAAGTAAGATGCGCATCGCGCGCTAGCGTGAGACAAGCTAAGGGCCCGAGCAAATAACGCTCGGGCCCTTTTGTTTGCCGTGTCCATCGCTAATTCAAACGTGATGTTCTCGGGAATGCATCTGGGGGATGCTGAGGACCTATTTTCCGCCATGCAGCAATGGGTCCTATGGGGTGCGCCGTGCATTTTTTGGAGTATTCTGCAGTTCGAGTTGTCTGCATATGATTCGACGTCGCCAACGGTGGCCTTCGGATATCCCTAGCGAGCGTTCCGAGTCAGATTTCGCCGTTTTCCGGAGCAGGGGCGCGTCATTCTCGCCATGTCGGGACTTAGAATGATACGGCGCCCTACAGTTTTGCCCACCCGCGGCGGTGCTGGCGCGGTCACGTTGCAGAATACTCCGTTTTTTGCACGGGCCAGGATGGGGTACCTCAGGAGAACGCGGCGGTATCCAGTAAATATATGCAATCTGTACCGGGAATTATGCAAACCGAAAAGGCGGGCAGTATGGGTTGGTGTATCGGGCTGCCTAGCGCACCAAAACGGGGAGCTCCCCCCCCATGCGCCGTATACTCTGTCTGAATGTGAAAACGGCTTGACGTGTTGCCTGGCGTAGGGAGAGGGTGCCTCGATGAGCGTATTCGAAATTGTGTTTAGTCCGACGGGCGGAACGCGGAAGGTGTCTGGCCTTGTGGCCGGGGCGCTGGACAAGAATACCGTTACCGTCGATTTGACCGATAGCGGGCTAGATTTCAGCGCTGTGTCGATGACTAAGGACGACGTGGCCGTAATCTCTGCGCCGGCGTATGCCGGTAGAATCCCGGCTGTGGTGGCTGACCGGTTGGGCATGGTGCGCGGCAACGGGGCTCGGACTGTTTTGGTTTGTGTATACGGAAACCGCGCGTTTGAGGACACGCTCGTAGAGCTGGAGGACGTTGCGAAGCGCGCCGGATTTAGGGTGGTTGCAGCGGTTTCTGCTATTGCTGAGCATTCCGTTGCTCGTCAGTTTGCTGCTGGGCGACCGGATGCGCAGGATGCGGCGCAGCTCGCAGAGTTTGCGCAGCAAATTCAGCAAAAGCTGTTGGCTGAGGACGCATCCGAGCCCTCTATTCCCGGCAATCGTCCTTATAAACAAGCTGGAGGTCATCGCATGGCACCCGAGGCAACAGAGGATTGCGCCTCCTGCGGTGCATGCGCCGCGGCGTGCCCCGTTTGTGCTATCGACAAGGGCGACCCCAAGCGAGCAGCTGGCGAGGCGTGCATCTCCTGCATGCGCTGCATCGCCGTATGTCCGCGAGGCGCTCGCAAGCTTGATCCCAACAAGCTATCCGCTGTTTCCCAGATGTTGAGCAAGGTTTGCGTCGTGCGGAAGGAATGCGAGCTCTTCATCTAGCGCATACGAAATTGGTGCGTTGGGGACAGGTTAATCTGCACCAACCTGGTGCAAACAAACCTGTCCCCAATGCACCAAACAAGGAGTGTCCCTAAGTGCCGCTTAAATACCGTTTATCGAAGAAAAAATACCGCTCACCGGTCGTAATGACTATTCTTGCTTTGCTGTTGCCTACAATAACCCCCGTAAAAAGAAATGCGGAAGGTTACCGAGTCCCTCGGACGTGGGCCTAACCAAAGTCTTTGAACGGGTGTGTCCCTATGGATGCATTCGCTTGATTTTGGTTGGGCTATATTTATGAAGGGACATGTCACCATGGGTTTCTTTTCTCGCCTGATGGGCGGTTCGGATGAGCAGAAGACTGCAACCTCCGAGTTCGAAATCCTCGCTCCCGTTTCTGGCGAGCTTGTTCACCTAGAAAAAACCAACGATCCCGCTTTTAGCAGCCGTGCCGTGGGCGATGGCGTTGCCGTGGTTCCCCATGAGGGAACGGTATGCGCTCCTGTCTCCGGTACCGTCGCGGCACTGTTCCCGACCGAGCATGCACTGGGCATCATGTCCGACGACAGCTCTGCTCAGGTGATGCTGCATATCGGAATCGACACTGTTAAACTCGAGGGCAAGGGCTTCCATGCGCTTGTTGCTCAGGGTGACCATGTCGACGCGGGCCAGCCCCTCGTCGAGGTCGATTTCGACGCGGTCCGCGCCGCCGGCTTCGATCCCACGGTCTTCGTTATCGTGTGCGAGCGCTCGGAGAAATCGACTCTTCGTAAGCATGCTTCCGGTCCTGTTGCTGTTAAAGAGCCTGTCGTCTGGCTTTCCGAGTAAATTCTTGTGGTGGGTACCGTGGTTATCAAGCGAGTTTTCAACAATAACGTCGCAATGGTCGCTTCGGACGATGGCTCCGAGCTCATTGTCATCGGTCGAGGCCTCTGCTTTGGCCGTCATGCCGGCGACGCTATCGATGAAGCGTCGGTCGAAAAGACCTATGCGCTGCAGGAGGGCACTTCTCAGGATTCGCGTACGATTGACCGCTTGGCACATCTTTTGGAGTCCATCCCCACCGTCAATCTCGTGATTGCCGAGGACATTGTTCAGATGCTCCGTCGAGAGCTCAATGTTGATGTCAACGACAAGATTCTCATTGCTCTTGCAGACCATATCAGCCTTGCTTTGGAGCGCGAGCGCAAGGGCGTCCCCTGCGAGAATCCGTTGCTGCTCGAGATCCAGCAGTTCTATCGCAAGGAGTATGCGCTTGCGGGCCGTGCGCTGCAGATTGTCAAGGAGTATATGGGCATCCAGATGAGCGAAGAAGAGCAGGGTTTTATTACGCTGCATATCGTCAACGCCACCATGCCGCAACGCTCCGACCGTCTCATCATCTCGGTCCAGCTTGTTCGCGACGTGCTTGCGATTGTTTCCGAGCGCTATGCTACGACCCTCGATGACACCTCGCTGCCTTACGAACGTTTCGTTCGTCACCTGCAGTTTTTCGCACAGCGAGCGCTCGATCCTGCGGCCGGGCAAATCAATGGCGACGCGCTGTTCCGAATCGATGAAACGGCGTATCCGTGCGCATTCTCGTGCGCGGACGCCATAGCTGCCCACTTGTCGTCTACCCATAACGTTGTCGTTACCGATGCCGAGAAGAGTTATCTCGCATATCACATTGTTAACCTGCTTGGAGAACCTGGTCTCTAGGCATAACGTGCCCATACATCGATTGATATAAGGTAAGGCTCACGGTCTTGTCCAGGGCACATCTGTCTTAATTTGCGGAAAAGGAAGGGGAGTACCGCTATGACCGCAAAAAAGAAGTTCAATTTCAAAGCGCCGTTGGAGGTGTTCGCGAAGTCGATAGTCCAGCCGATGATGTATCTCTCGGTTGCCGGCATCCTGCTCATCGTGGGCATCATTCTGACCAACAAGACCATCTGCGCTTTGGTCCCCGTACTGGGCTCCGGTCCGTTCCAGCTTGTGGGCGCCATTGTTTATCAGTCGCTGATGTTTATCATCAACAACCTCTCGATTCTGTTCTGCGTGGGCATCGCCGGCGCCATGGCAAAGAAGAACAAGGGCCATGCTTCGCTGATCGCCCTGATGTCGTTCTTCCTGTTCCTGCAGGCTAACAACATCGTGCTCAACGCCACCGGCTCTCTTGCCGATGCGAGCGGCATGCTCGGTCTTACCGGAACCGGCCAGAGCACCGTTATGGGCATTCAGGTGCTCGATACCGGCGTGTTTGGCGGCATCATTCTTGGCTGCATCACCGGTGCCGTGTTCAACAAGTACTCGAACAAGCAGTTCCCCATTGCCCTTTCGATGTTCTCGGGCGTTCGCTTTCCGTTCCTAATCATGATCATCATCTCCTGGATCATGGGCGCGGGCTTCTGCATCGTTTGGCCTCCTGTCCAGGGCGCCATCTCCTCCGTTGCCGGCATTATTAAGGAGTCCGGCAACATCGGCCTCTTTATCTACGGTATGCTCAACAAGCTGCTCGTTCCCACCGGTCTGCATCACCTCATCTACACTCCGCTCCAGTTCTCCGATATGGGTGGCACCTTGACGCTGGGCGATCAGGTTATCGCCGGCGCCTATCCCATCCGTGTCGCCGAGATGGCAATGACGGGCCAGCGCTTCTCCGATAGCACGTATTTCAACAGCTATACCTTCAACAACCTGTGGCCTTACATCGGCATCGGTCTCGCCTTTATCTACACCGCTTACAAGGGGAACAAGGATAAGACCAAGGCCGTTATCATCCCGCTGATCATCACCGCCGTGCTCTCCTGTGTCACCGAGCCCATGGACTTCCTCTTTGTCTTTGCCGCTCCCGTGCTCTTTGTCGTTCACTCGGTTCTTTCCGGTATCTTCCTGGTCCTGCTCAAGGTCCTCTCCGTGCCCGCTTCGACTGCAGGCGGCATCATCAACATCGTGGTTTCCAACCTGGTCCTCGGTGTCGACAAGACCAACTGGCCGGTTATGCTGGTGCTTGGAGTCGTCAACGCCGCTCTGTACTTCTTCCTCTTCACCTTCCTTATTAAGAAGCTCAACCTCCACACGCCTGGTCGCGAGGAGGAGTCCGAGCTCGCCGAGTCCGTTGCCGAGGGCGAGGCCGCCGCGTCTGTCGCGGTGAAGCAGGGCGCTGTTGCCGCAGCTCCTGCAGAGGGCGTCGATGCAGGTATTGCCGACCTGGTCGCAGGTCTTGGCGGCAAGGACAACATCGAGGAGCTCGAGAACTGCTTTACGCGTCTTCGCGTGAACGTTAAGAACCCGGACCTCATCGATGAGAACCTCATCAACCACGTGCCCAACAGCGGCATCAACCGCAACGGCAACAATATCCAGATCATCTTTGGCATGAAGGTTGCCGAGATGCGCGACAAGGTCGAAAACGCAATTGAGAAGGAGCAGTAAACAATGATCATTACTCTGTGTGGTGGCGGATCCACCTTTACCCCCGGCATCGTCAAGTCCATTGCCCTGCGCAAGGACGAGCTCGACGTTGACGAGATTCGCCTGTACGACATCAACGAGGAGCGCCAGCGCAAGATCGGCGTGCTCGTGGACTGGATTTTGCACGAGGACCTCGGCCTGGACATCAAGCTCACGGTGACCACCGACAAAAAGACGGCTTTTACCGACGCGAGCTTCGTGTTTGCCCAGATGCGCGTGGGCGGCTATGCCATGCGCGAGCAGGACGAGAAGATCCCCCTGCGTCACGGCTGCGTTGGTCAGGAGACTTGCGGTTGCGGCGGCCTTGCCTATGGCATGCGCACCATCTTCCCCATGGTCGAGCTGATCGATGACGTTGAGAAGTACGCCAAGAAGGATTACTGGATTCTCAACTACTCCAACCCTGCCGCCATCGTGTCCGAGGGCTGCCGCGTGCTGCGTCCCAACGCTCGCATCATCAACATCTGCGACATGCCGATCGCGATCATCGACGTGGTTTGCGCCGCGCTCGATATCGACAAGAAGGATGTCGAGTACGATTACTTTGGCCTCAACCACTTTGGTTGGTTCACCTCGATCCGCCACAAGGGCGAAGAGGTGCTCCCGCAGCTGCGCGAGTACATCAAGGAGCATGAGATTCTGCTGCCCGATTCCTACCTCAAGGGCATGAGCTCGCTGATGTCCAAGAAGCCCGAGGAGGCCACCGACGAGCACCCCGAGCAGAATCGCCACACCAAGGGCAGCTGGTACTACGTCTGGAAGGGCGAGTACGAGATCATGGAGTGCTTCCCGGAGTACCTGCCCAACACGTATCTGAACTACTACCTGCAGCAGAAGGAGTTCGTTGAGCATTCCAACCCCGAGCGCACCCGTGCTAACGAGGTTGAGGAGACGCGCGAGAAGAACCTCTTCGACGGCATCGACCACTACGAGAAGACGGGCGAGATCGACGAGAGCACGTTCTATGCGGGCAGCCACGGCGACTGGATTGCCGATCTGGCCATCGCTCTGAAGAACGACACCAAGCAGCGCTTTCTGGTCATTTGCGAGAACAAGGGCGCTATCCCCAACATGCCCTACGACGCTATGGTCGAGCTGCCTGCCTACATCGGCAAGAACGGCCCCGAGGTCATCAGCCGCGACAACATTCCTCTGTTCCAGCAGGGCCTCATGATGCAGCAGCTGAACTCCGAGAAGCTCGTGGTCGAGGCTACGATCGAGGGTTCGTACGAGAAGGCACTCAAGGCCTTTACGCTGAACAAGACCGTGCCTTCGATGAAGGTCGCCAAGGAAGTTCTCGACGACATGATCGAGGCCAACAAGGATTATTGGCCCGAGCTGAAGTAGCGGTCCGCCAAAACCTTTGAGTGCCCGCACCGGCTGTGAGTTGCCGGTGCGGGCACTTTTATATGGAGCAAATAAGGAGCTAGCTATGGTGTTCGAGAAGAATGCTGTATATCCTGTCAGTGCGCTGCAGCGCAATTCTCGTGAGGTTCGAGATGCCGCAAAGGAAAAGCTCCTGCGTATCACGGAAAACGGCGCCTCTGCATACATATTTTGTTCTGAGGAGGTGCTGGAGCGGACGATTAACCAGGCGGTCGAAGAGGCTTTGTACGAAAGGGAGTGCCTAGAGGCAATCGAACGCGGCGAGGAGGCAATCGAACGCGGGGACTGCATGTGCGGGCTTGATAATCTTAAAAAGCGCGCGACGGCCGTGCGCAATTCCGGGGCATTTGTCGACAAAAAGTAGACAGGCTTGGGAGACAATGCGGGTGGATTGACAGCGGCGGGGGACGGAGACGCCATGCGGATGCTCGTGGTGGATGATGAGGCCGAGATCGCGGATATGCTCGCGGAGTATTTCACGCTCGAGGGGTTCGAGGTGACGTGCGCGAACAGCGGTTCCGAGGCATTGGTCGCTGCTCCGCGCGGGTTCGACATCATCCTGCTCGATGTGAACATGCCGGGCATGGACGGGTTCGAGGTGTGCCGTCGCATTCGCGAGCATCTGAGCTGCCCTATCATTTTTCTTACCGCGCGTATCGAGGACGTTGATCAGCTCGACGGGTTTGCCGCCGGGGCCGACGATTATGTGCTCAAGCCGTTCTCCCTGCCGGTACTGGGGCGCCGCGTGGCCGCGCACATGGCCCGTGAGGGGCGGTCGCGCCAGGACGATCTGGCGGTGCGCTTCTTTGGGGAGCTCACGATCGATTACGGCAAGCGTTCGGTGGAGGTGCGCCGCGCGGGCGAGCCAGCGGTGCCGGTGGAGTTCACACGCCTGGAGTTCGATATCGTTGCGTTGCTGAGCAAGCGTACCGGCCAGGTTTTCGACCGCGATGCCATCTACGAGCGCGTATGGGGCTGGGATGGCACGGGCGACGCCTCGCTCGTGCGCGAGCATATCCGCCGTATTCGTAAAAAGTTCCAGTTGGCCGGCGTTGCGGCCGACCCCATCGAGACGGTATGGGGCGTGGGATATAAGTGGGTGGCCCGATGAAGGGCGGTGCGCCGAGGGCTGAGCGGCCGAGCCTGCGCGAGCGGGCGCGCGCGTGGTGGAGGGCCCGCCCGCTCGGCGTGACCTTTGCCGCCTGCGTGGCGGTGTACTTGCTTGTGGCAACGGCGGCCTGCCTGGCGCTGATCGGCGCGACCGAGACGGTGGAGGACGTCTATCGGCGTTCGGTTACGGGTATCGATGAGGATAGCTGGCTGTTCTCGGGTCCGTATATCTACGACTCGGCTGCGCACGAGCTGCGCCCCGCAACTGAGATATCGGTTCCCGGGGCCGAGGGGCTCGCAGTTTTTTTGGCCACGGGCGAGGACGAGGGGGCGCAGCGCCCCACGTCCGGTGCGGCCGCGACGCAGCGTGCGTACCCTGAACAGTCCCAGAGCTATGCCACCGTGGCCGGCGTCGAGCGGGGCGCGATCGGCTTGATGGACTGGGGCCTTAACGGGGAGTATCCGGGACCCGGCCGAGACACCTCGTTTACCAACTATGAGGACGGCGCGGTGGAGGTCGTGGCGCTCGATCAAGACAACCTTGCCCAATACGACACTCAGCAGCGCACACTGCGGGCGGATCCGGTGGCGGCTTTCAAGCAGATTACGGATATCGACCTGCGTGATGCCTTTGGGGCCGACCGCATCTCCAACGTCGCTTACTACGCGTTCGCCGGAGGCGTGCGCCCTCCCTTCATCGCGGTGAGCGACATGGTGCAGGGCGTAGGGCCTTTTGTGATCTACGGCGGCCTGGCGATCGTGATGTTCCGCCGGTTCTATCGCACCAACATCGCCGAGCCGTTGGGCGAGCTTGCTGTCGCGGCCGAGCGGATCGGCTCGCAGGAT
>CABURV010000053.1 GCA_902494035.1 uncultured Collinsella sp. | reverse complement strand
CTACGCGTATGTAGATTCACATCGCGTTAATAAATCGGCTCAAGCGCGTGCAAAACGCGCAAGTAGCCGCAAAAGGCGATTATCGCGTAGGTAGATTTTTGGCACCCTGTTGATTAATCAAAAGTAAGCAATTGCTTAAAACAAAAAAGGTCAGGCCCTAGGTGCCTGACCTGCAAACTTCTGGTCGGGACGACTGGATTCGAACCAGCGACCCCTTGACCCCCAGTCAAGTGCGCTACCAAGCTGCGCCACGTCCCGAAGCTTTTGTTTGTTGCTCTGCTCTCGCTCGCAACAGGGAGTATATTAACCCGAAACTTTAGACTTGTGCAAGAACTTTTTTACAATTTTTGAAGCAAGTCCAAAATTGTATCTGCGAGCTGGGGTTTTGTTAGTACGGGAAGTTCTTGCGTACCCGTTGTGCTCACAATCCAGGCCTTGTTGGTGTCGGTCCCAAAGCCCGAATCGGTGCGTGAGACATCGTTGGCGATTATTACATCGCACCCCTTGCGGGCCAATTTGCGCTCTGCGTACTCGACAACGTTATCGGTCTCGGCCGCAAATCCGATCACGCATCGCTCGCCCTTCTGGCGCGAGAGCTCGGCCAAAATATCGACCGTCTCGACCAGTTCGATGCGATCCAGGCGCTCGTTGGCCTTTTTGAGCTTATGGTCCGCAGGGGCCGCGGGGGTGTAGTCGGCGACGGCGGCCGCACAAATTGCCGCATCGGCCGTCTGGAAGGCGCTCAGGGCCGCCTGGAGCATCTCTGCGGCGGTCTGCACGCGCACGCACTCCACGCCGCAGGGCACATCGAGTGATGTCGGTCCCAACACGAGCGTGACCGCAGCGCCGCGGCGTGCGGCCTCCCCCGCCAGGGCGATGCCCATCTTGCCCGAAGAGCGGTTGCCAATGAATCGCACGGGGTCGATCGGCTCGTGCGTGGGACCGGCGGTAATTACGATGCGCTTACCCGCCAGGTCCTGTGGCGCGGGGTTGAGCACCTCACAGACAGCCTCTACGATGTCCTCGGGCTCGCTCATGCGTCCCGTGTCCACGTCGCCGCAGGCAAGGTAGCCGCTGCCCGGACCCACCACATGGACACCGCGCTCGCGCAGCGTGGCCATGTTGGCCTGCGTCGCCGGCGCCTTCCACATGCCGTTGTTCATAGCGGGTGCGATCACGATGGGTCGCGGCGTCGCAAGCAGCGTGGTGGAGATGAGGTCATCGGCGACGCCGTTGGCCATCTTGGCGATGATATTGGCCGTCGCGGGCGCCACGACCACCAGATCGGGCTCCTGCGCCAGCGAAATGTGGTGGATGGGGTCGGAGGGATCGTCGAATAGGCCCACCGCGACCGGCTCATTGGTGAGTGCGCGGAAGGTAAGCGGCCCCACAAACTCGGTGGCATGCTCGCTCATAACGACCTTGACGCGCGCGCCGCGCTTTTGCAGCAGGCGCACGATATTGCACGACTTATAGGCGGCGATCCCGCCGGTAATGCCCAGCAGGATCGTATTTCCCTCAAGTTGTATTGAATTGTTGGGTGCCGCCATCGTTTAAGCTTCCTTGCTCGGGAGCACCAGGAGGCGGTGGCAGTACGGGCAGTGCGTAATCTCGCTACCGTCGTGGTTCAGGTCGCTCATGGACGATGCCTGCAGCGCGGTGTGACAGACCGTGGGGATGTTGCCCTGGATGGTCTCGACGGCCAGGCCGCGGAACTGCTTGAGCAGACGCTCGTAGTCGGTGAGCACGTCGGCCGGCAGCGTGGCAGCAAGCGCGGTGCGCTCTTTAGTGGCGGCGTCAATCTGAGCCTGAAGGTCGGCAGCCTTGGCGCGGGCGGCCTTGGTATCGGCCTTCACGCCCTCCTCGAACTTGGCGATGATTGCCTGCGCGCGGGCCTCGCGCTCGAGCGCCTCCTTATGGGCGACAACGACGTCCTTGCGGGTGTGCTCAATCTTGTCCAGACGCTTGGCCAGGGTGGCGAGTTCATTCTCCAGGTCCTGAACCTCGCGGTAGTCGGAGCCGTCGACATGGCGCTTCTTGGCAGCCTCGATGGCGTTGTTGGTCTGAATCTCGGTGGTGTTGAGATCGTCGAGCTCAATGTCCAGATCCTTGCGCTGGGCGTAGAGCTTGGTCATCTCGGACTTGAGCTTCACATAGGTCTTGCGCTTGGAAGCGAGCTCCTTGAGCTCCGGCATATTGGCAAGTTCGCTCTTGTTGCGGGCGAGCTCCAAATCGATCTGTTGCAGCTTGAGTAGCGTAGCGCCGGCGCTCATAAGTTCTCTCCTTTTGTCACAGTCCACCATTGGCAAGGGTTCAGTATTTTAATCGCATGACGGGGGTCGACCCCGGCGTCAACTGCAGAGTTCATCAATATATCAACGAACGGCTCCTCAGAGCGGTCGTGGCCGAGCAAGATCACCGACAGCCCGCGCAAGGCAAGGTCTTGCGCCACGTGGTAGCCCGCCTCGCCCGTCACGACAACATCTGCGCCTGCGGCGATGGCGAGCTCTCCAAAGTCGCCCAGGGAGCCGCCCAAAATAGCGACGGTTCGGCACGCGTGCTCGGCTTCGCCCCACACACGCGGGTCGCTGCCAAATGCCGTGGCGGCACGGGCGGCGAGATCGCGCAGGCTACAGGGGTTGTTGAGGGTCGCGAGTGTACCCAGGCCGGTGGACTCGGGGTCGTCCACGTGCTCCAGTGAGCTCACGGGTGCGGCACCCAGCAGCTCGCTCAGGCAGACGCGGGCTTCGTGCGAGCGGTCCAGGTTGGTGTGGAGCGAAATGATGCTCACGCCGCAACGCGCTGCCTCGTAGAGTGCCGCGCTGCACTGGGGGCGTGCGGCATCAGCTGGGCAAAACGCCTCGGGCGCCTTGATGTATATGGGATGATGCGTCAGCAGAACGTTGGCACCGGCTTCTTGTGCACGGCGAACATTTGCCTCGGTGGCATCGAGCGCGCAGGCAACGCCGGTAATCTCGGCAGCGGGATCGCCAACGGAGAGACCTACGTGATCCCAGCCCTCGGCGTCCGCCTTGGGGTAGCGCGCCAGCAGCGCACGTTCAAACTCGGCGACGATCATGCGGCACCCACGATCGAGAGCAGCGTCTGGGCAAAGTCGTCCAGGTCGGCAGGGTTCACACGGTCATCAAACGAGATACGCAGAGCGCCCAATGCCTGCTCGCGACCAATGCCCATGGCGCTGAGAACATGGCTCGGGTCCATGCTGCCGCTCGAGCAGGCAGAACCGGCCGATACCTCAAAGCCGGCGGCGTCGAGCTTGATGATGAGCTCCTCGGAGTCCATGCCGTCAATGTAGATCGATACCATGCCGGGCAGACGGTCGGCATGCGCATAGTCGCCCATGGTGGCGTGAATGCGCGGATGGGCCGTAAGCTTGGCGTAGAGCTTGTCGGAAAGGGCTTGCAGCTTCTCGCGCTCCTCGGCCACATGGAGCGTCAGCGTGCGGGCGGCAGCGGCAAAGGCGAGCTGCGTGCGCAGATCCTGCGTGCCGGCGCGACGTCCGGCTTCCTGTCCGCCGCCAAAGATGCGCGGGCGCAGCGGCGTGCGGTTCTTAAGGTAGAGCGCGCCGGATGCCACGGGGCCACCGATCTTGTGCGCAGCAACGGTCATGGCGTCAACTCCCAGCTCGGTAACATCGAGCGGAATATGCAGATACCCCTGGATGGCATCGGTGTGGAACAGGGCGCCCACGGTATGCGCGGCCGCGGCAAGCTCGCGGATGGGCTGCACCACGCCGGTCTCGTTGTTGGCAACCATGATGCTCACGAGCGCCACGTCGTCGCCTAGTAGCTCGACAAGCGTGGCAGGCTCAATGTAGCCCATGCGGCAGGGCTGCACCAGGTCGACTCTAAAGCCTGCGGCACGCAGCAGCGGCAGGTTGTCCAGAATCGAATCGTGCTCGATGGCAGATACGATCACGCGGTTACGCTTACGGTCGCGCTGACGTGCACCCTCGGCAAGACCGAGTAGCGCCAGCTGGTTGGCTTCGGTGCCGCCGTTGGTCAGAACAATCTCAGACGGGCGAACGCGCGCGCCAAAGCTGCGGGCGATCTCGCGACGTGCAACCTCCAGACGCGCGGCAGCCTTGCGGCCGAGCGAGTGCAGCGAGTTGGGGTTGACGCCGGCAAGCTCGCTGTCGTCGTACTCGCGCTGCGCAAGGAGCGCCTCGGCGCGCATGGGCGTCGAGGCGGCATAGTCAAGATTCACGGGTATGCGGTTTTGACCTGCGGTCATAAGGGTTTATGCCTCCTGTGCAGCCTCGTTGCCCAGCTTCTGCAGCAGCGCAACCTCGGCGGCGGGATCTTCGGACTTAAATACGGCGGAACCGGCCACCAGGACATTTGCGCCGGCCTTGACGACCTCGGCGATGTTTTTGGAAGAGATGCCGCCGTCGACCTCGATCATGGGCGACACGCCATGTCGCTCGCACATGGCCGTAAGCTCGTGCAGTTTGGCGATTGTACCAGGGATAAAGCTCTGGCCGCCAAAGCCAGGGTTCACGCTCATCAGCAGCACCATGTCGACAACGTCGATGATGCTCTCGAGCACGCACACGGGGGTGGCGGGGTTGAGCACCACGCCGGCCTTGACGCCGCGCTGCTGCAGATGCGTGAGCGTGCGGTGCAGGTGCGTGGAAGCCTCGTAGTGCACGGTGATCATGTCGGCACCGGCGTCGGCATACCAATCGACCGTCTCGTCGGGGTTCGACACCATGAGGTGCGCGTCGACCGGTACATCGGTGGAGCGCTTGACGGCCTTAAGGATGTCAACGCCAAAGGTGAGGTTGCCGGTAAAGTGACCGTCCATAACGTCAAAGTGTACGTAGTCGGCACCGGCGATCTTGTCGAGCTCGCCCTTGAGGTTGGCCATGTCGGCCGAAAGGACGGACGGAGCGATTTTGATGGAACCCATGGTAGTAGCCTTTCTGCGCTAGTCGGTGAGTCCGTAGAACTCTTGAGAAGGGACGCGATCGGTAAGAATCTCGAGCGCCCTATCCAAAGTAACACCGTTGTAGAGCGTTTGCTCCACGGCAAAGGTGAGCGGAATGTCTACGCCCAGCGAACGGGCAAGCTCGCTGACGCTGCGGGCCGCGACGGCGCCCTCGACCACCATATGCGTGCGCGTCTGATACTCGTCGAGCGACACGCCGTGGGCAAACTCGTAGCCAAAGGTGCGGTTGCGCGAGTGCTCCGAGGTGCAGGTGGCAATGAGGTCGCCCATGCCGGCAAGTCCCATGCAGGTCATAGCTTGACCGCCGCGGGCGTGCACCAGACGGCTGATCTCTGCCAGGCCGCGCGTCATGATGAGGGCAAGCGTGTTGTCGCCCGCACCGGTACCGGCGGAGATGCCGCATACGATGGCGATGACATTTTTCATGGCGCCGCAGACCTCGACACCGGTCATGTCTTGCGACAGATAAATACGGAAGGCCGTGGATAGGAGCAGGTCCTTAAAGGTCTCCCCTATCTGCGGATCTTTGCTGGCGATGACGGCGGCAGAAAGACCGCCGCGGCAGATCTCCTCGGCATGGTTGGGACCCGAGAGCGCCGCCACGCGCGCCTCGTTGCCGATCTCGCTGGCGATGACCTCGCTCATGAGCAGGCCGGACTCGGGCTCAATGCCCTTGGTGAGGCAGAGCACCGGGGTATCGGCGGCGATAAAGGGCGCTGCCCGATGGCACACGTCGCGCAAGTGCGTGGAGGGCACGGCAAAGATGATCGCATCGGCACCGTCGAGCGCCTGGGCGAGCTCGGTCGTTGCTACCACGTTGTCCGGCAGCTCGTAGCCCACAAGGTAGCGGGGGTTGCGGTGCTCACCGTTAATGCCGGCGGCCGTCTGCTCGCTATGGGCCCACATGGTTACGCGCACGGCTCGCGCGGCGGCAAGGCCGGCGACGGCGGTTCCCCACGAGCCAGAGCCAATCAGCGCAACATTCATGACTCTCTCCTACTTATCGTCGGGCTCGGTGACGCGCTTGGTAAACGAGAGCTTGGACTCCTTACCGGTCATGAGCTTTTTGATGTTCGCGCGATGGGCCCACACCACGGTGATGCCGATTATCGCCATGCAGAACTTGAGGCCCAGGCTGCTGTACGGAAAGACCGCGCAAGCAGCGATGGGAAGACCGATGGCCGCGGCAAGCGAGCCCACCGACACAAACTTGGTGATGGCGACGGCCACGATAAACATGCCCAGCAGCGACAGGCCAATTGGCCAATACCAGGCGAGGATGACGCCCAGGCCAACTGCGATTCCCTTGCCGCCATGGAAATTGAGGTAGGGCGAGAAGATGTGGCCCCACACCGCTGCCAGGCAGATGACGCCGAGCATCCAGTCGCCGGGGGCTCCGGGCGCCATGATGTTCGGCGGAAATCCATAGCCCACGCTCGCGATGAGCGGACGGGCGATGACAACGCAGATGGCGCCCTTAAGGCAGTCGAGCAGCAGCGTGAGCGCGGCCACCTTGGGGCCGGCCACGCGCAGCGCGTTGGTGGTGCCGATGTTGCCGGAGCCCGCCTTGCGAATGTCCGTGTGGTTGAACACGCGGCCCAAGATCAGGCCAAACGGAATCGCTCCGATAAAGAACGAGACCACGGCGCAGATGGCGGTCAGCAGAATCGGATTATGCATCCTTTTGCTCCTTCTTCCTAAAGAAGAGTCGAATGGGCGTGCCGGCAAAGTCGAAGGTCGAGCGCATGCGGTTCTCCACATAGCGCTGGTAGGTGTCGTTGACCAAGTCGCTGTGGTTGACGAAGAACGTGAACGTCGGCGGGTTGACGCCCGTCTGGGTCACGTAGTGCATGCGCAGGCGGCGCTTGCCGTCCACCACGGTATGACCGAACTCGCGCAGATCGGTGAGGAACGTGTTGAGGCGCGAGGTGCTAATCTTCTGCGAGCGCGTCTTTTCGGCGGCGTCGACCATCGCCCAGATCTTCTCGACGCTGCGGCCGGTGAGGGCAGAGATGCGCAGGTACTGGGCCCAGGGAGCCATGACGCCCAGGCGGCGGTCGATGGTCTCCATGCAGGCCTCGCGCTTGCGGTCATCGTCGAGCAGGTCCCACTTGTTGAGCAGCACAACGATGGCGCATCCGCGCTCGATGGCAAGACCCATGACCTTCTGGTCCTGTTCGGTAACGCCAACGGAGGCGTCGACGACGAGCAGCGCCACGTCGGCGCGGTCGATGGCGCGCAGGCCGCGAACCATGGAGTAGTACTCGATGTTCTCGTACACGGTGCTCTTCTTACGGATGCCCGCGGTGTCGACCATTCGGTAGTGCTTGCCGTTGCGCTCCACGACGGTGTCGATGGCGTCGCGCGTCGTGCCGGCAATGTTGGACACGATAGAGCGGTCGGCGCCCAGGATGCGGTTGAACAGCGAGGACTTACCGGCGTTGGGGCGGCCGATGATGGCCACGTTCAGCGCATCGGGGAACTCATCGGCGACCTCGTCCTCTTCCTCGGGAAGCAGGGCCACGATGTCGTCGAGCAGGTCGCCCGTGCCGTGGCCGTGCAGGGCCGAGAGCGGCGTGGGCTCGCCGATACCGAGCGAATAGAACTCCCAGATGCTGTCGTTCTCTCGATCGGGGTTGTCGAGCTTGTTCACCAGCAGAAAGACCGGCTTGTCGCAGCGCTTGAGCATGCGAGCGACCGACTCGTCCTCCTCGGTGACGCCGGTGCGGCCGTCGACCACAAACAGGATGACGGCGGCTTCCTCGGCGGCGGCGAGGGCCTGGTCGCGAATGGACGTGGCGAAGACGTCATCGCTCTTGAGCGGTTCGATGCCGCCCGTGTCGACGATGGTGAACTCGCGGCCGTTCCAATCGGCCGTGTGGTACGAGCGGTCGCGCGTGACGCCGCGGGACTCATGGACGATGGCGTCCGAGGTCTGGGCCAGGCGGTTAACGAGCGTGGACTTGCCCACGTTGGGGCGTCCGACGACGGCGACGATAGGTTTCATCTGCACTCCTTTAATGGGTAGGGTCAGTGGAAGTGTTAGAGTCGGCAGGCACAATGCCAAGGATGTGCTCCAGGGTATCGAGCAGCTCATGCGGCATGGTCGACACCACATGAACCTCGGCGCCGCGACTGGTAAGGCTTGCGAGTAAATCGTCACGATGATACTCGTCAAGCGTCATGCCGTCAGCGTTGAACATGAGCTTAGGCACAAAGAGCATAACCCCCGAGAGGTCCTGCGGCAGCTGTTCCAGAATGTCGCAGGCGACGATGAGGCCGGTCACGTCCACGTTGCCGCCAAAGTAGCGATTCTTGATGGCCGTGACGGTGCCGGCGAGCCCCTGCGGCGATTCCACGAAACGTGCCACGGTGTCGCGTGCGCTGGCGCCCGAGAGGCACAGCAGGTGCTGGCTGCGAGTGGCGATGGCCTCGCGGACGCGGGCCAGTCGTTCGGCATCGGCGGCGAGCACATCGTCCGTCTCGTCTAGGTATGAGCGGATCATGCCGATACCGTCGTAGTACTGCGGATAGCCGTCGTAAAAGTCCGCCTCGGGCGGATCGATGCCGGCGTCCAGGTAGAACTCGTCGCTCATCTGGAAGGTGTGGCGGCCAAAACGTTCGAAGGCGCGGTCCTGGTAGGGACGGATCATGGCAATGGTCTCGCGCGCGAGCTCGGGTTTGTCGCTGTAGGACCAGCTAAAGCGGTTTTGGTGCTTGGTAAAACCGAGCGGCACAATGCCCAGGCTTGTGATTTGCTCGTGCTCCTCGCAAAAGCGCAGGGTCTTTTCCAGCTCCTCGCCGTCGTTCATGCCGGGGCACAACACAATCTGCGCGTGGATCTCGATGCCGGCGGCCATGATGGCCTCGAGTACGTCCATGCCGCGCTGGGCGTTGCGGCCCATCATACGACGGCGGACGTCGGGGCTCACGGCATGGACCGACACGTTCATAGGGCTCATGTTGCGTTGGATGACGTTTTGCACGTCCTCGTCGGTGAGGTTCGTGAGCGTGACGAAGTTGCCCTGCAAAAAGCTCAGGCGGTAGTCGTCATCGCGAATATAGAGCGTTGAGCGGCCGCCCTTGGGGAGCATCGTCATAAAGCAGAACACGCAGGCGTTCACGCAGGTGCGCATGCCATCGAAGATGGGGCCATCGAACTCAAGGCCCCAGTCCTCTCCCGGGAAGCGGTCGAGCTCGACGGGGGTGACGGTGTTGTCGCGCGGGTCGAAAACCTCGAGGTCGACGGTATCATCGTCGGCCTCCCAGAGCCACACAATCATGTCGGTAAGCTGCTCACCGTTGACCGTGAGCACGCGCATGCCCGGCTCGATACCCACATCCCATGCGGGCGATTCGGGACGCACGTTCTTAACGAGCGCGCCCTCACCCGGCTCGGGGTCGCGGCTGCGCCCGTAATCGGCCACCTCGGCGGCGTATGCGGGTACGGTCTGGTCCATGATTAGCGGCAAAGCTCCTTGATGCGCGCGACGGCGCGTTCGATGTGTTCTTGCGGTGTGGAAGCGCCGGCGGTGATACCGATGTGGCGCGCGCCGGCAAACCATGCGGCCTCGAGCTCGCTTGCCTCCTCGATATGAAGCGTGTGCTCGCAGGCGTCTGCGCAGATCTGCGCCAGGCGGCGGGTGTTGCCGGAGTTTTTGCCGCCCACGACGACCATGCAGTCGCAGCGGTTGGCAAGTGCGGCGGCGGCCTGCTGGCGCTCGCTCGTGGCGGCGCAGATGGTGTTGATCACGCGCAGTTCCTGCACACGCGGGGTGATGGCAGCTACGACGTCGGCGAGGTTCTGTGCGGTCTGGGTAGTCTGTACAACGAGGCCCACCTTGCCCTTGAGCGGCAGCGCGTCCGCATCGGCGGCACAGCTTACGACCTGCGCATCATCGCCGGCGTGGCCCAGGATGCCCTCGACTTCGGGGTGGCCCGGCTCGCCCACGACCACCACGTGATAGCCCTCTCGTACCAGGCGTTCCGCCGCCATGTGGACCTTTTTCACGTAGGGGCAGGTGGCGTCGACCACGGTAAGACCGCGATCGTGAGCCGCCTCGATCGCCTGCGGCACCACGCCGTGGGCGCGGATGATTACGGTGCCCGATGCCGCGTCGTTCAGGGTCTCGGCCAAGCCAATGCCGGCCTCGGCGAGCTCGCGCACGACGATGGGGTTATGGATGAGCGGGCCCAGGGTGTGGACCTGAGCGCTCTCCCCTGCCTGCGGCGCGGCGGCCAGCGCCATGTCGAGCGCGCGCTGCACGCCGTAGCAGGTGCCGGCATGGGCTGCGATCTCGATGGTGGGCGCGCCGCCCTGGTCGGACGCGGTCGCGGTGGTGCCCATAACGTTCTCGTCCATAGCTAGAACCTGCCCGGATGCTCGGCGCACAGCTCGTCTCGCATGGCGTAGACGCGGTTCATGGCCTCGGACTCAAACCAGGCCAGACGCTCCGTGCGCTTAAGCCCGGCTGGCGCGTCGGAAAGCGAGATGGCCTTGCCGGCGCGGATCCAGCACTTCTTGGGGCGCATGATCTTTTTGCCCGCAGGCGTGATGTCGGACCAGCCACAGATGGCGAGCGGGTTCACGGGTGCCTTGCCCATCTGGGCGATGAGCGCAAAGCCGCCGTGGACCTCGGGTTTGATCTCGCGCGAGCGGATGCGCGTGCCCTCGGGGAAGATCAGGACGTCCTCGCCGCGCTGCAGCGCATGCTGGGCGGCACGCAGGCACTTCATATCGGCAGTACCACGCTCCACGGGGATGCCACCAACGCGGCTAAAGGCCCAGCGTACGATCTTGCTCTTGGCAAACTCGGACTTAAAAATGGGGCGAATGCGGCGGCCGCCAAAGAACAGCGCCGTCTCTACAGCCAAAAGCTCGGCCATCGAGGTGTGGTTGCAGATGACCACGCTGCCGCGGCCTTCCTGGCGCTCAAACAGCAGATCGGCGTCCTCTACCTTCCAGCGCCACATGAGCTTGGAGAAGGCCCAAAGGATTGCCATGACCACGAAGACGGTGCCGCGGATGAGCACGGGGAACTCGGCATAAGGGGCGTTGTAGTAATCCTCGGGCGTCTGCTTAAACAGGCGCATGGGCTACCTCCTTTGGTTGATGAGGTCCTCGATAATGTGGACGACCTCGTCTATGGTGTGTGCGGTGGAGTCGACGTGCACGGCGTCCTCGGCGGGCACGAGCGGCGCCACCTCGCGGCTGCTGTCGAGCTTGTCGCGCTGCTTGAGGGCATCGAGGGTCTCGTCGACTTCGGCCTCGAGCTGCTCGCTGGTGAGCGGCTGGGCGTCGTTTTGGTGGCGCTGCAGCACGCGGCGACGGGCGCGCTCGCGCGGGTCGGCGGTCAGGAACACCTTGACCTGCGCGTTGGGGAACACGACGGTTCCGATGTCGCGACCCTCGGCCACGATGTCGCGATCCTCGGCGGCGCGGCGCTGATGGACGAGCATGGCCGCGCGCACGCCCGGGTAGGCCGAGACCTTGGACACGTTGGCGTCGACCTGCGGGGTGCGGATGGCAGCCGAGGCGTCCTGGCCATCAATGGTCAGACGTGTGTCCTCGCCGGTGCCGTTGGTAAAGCGGATTTCGATCTGCTCGGCGAGGGCGTCGATGGCAGCCTCGTCGTCCAGGTCGATGCCGCGGTCGAGCGCGGCGAAGGTGACGGCGCGATACATGGCGCCCGTATCGAGCTTGTTAAAGCCCAGCTGGCGGGCGATCTCCTTGGCGATGGTGGACTTGCCGGAACCGGCGGGGCCGTCGATGGCGACGATCATGCAATGCTTCCTTTCGGTGGTTGACGTGCTGGTATGGGACGCGGGCGCTGCGGCTTGGCGGTCTGCCTAGCCGGTGTAGCGCTCGCGGTAGGTGTTGCGCTTGG
>CABURV010000052.1 GCA_902494035.1 uncultured Collinsella sp. | reverse complement strand
TGTGTACGTGACGCTCAACGTGTTCGTGTTTGACGATGAGTTGTCCGACGCGGTGGCGTTGGGAGCTCATGCGCTGGGGCTGGGCGCCGATGCTCTGATTGTCGCCGATGCCGGGTTGGCCTGCGCGCTGCGCGCGGCGATTCCCGGGGTCGAGATTCACCTGTCCACGCAGGCGGGCGTTCATAGCGAAGGTGCCGTGCGGCTTGCCACCGATGAGCTGGGGGTTGAGCGCGTGACGACGGCACGCGAGCTGACGGTCGACGAGATTGCGGCGCTATGTGCCACGGGCGTGCCCATCGAGGTATTCTGCCACGGTGCGATTTGCATCGGATATTCGGGGGCGTGCGAGTTCTCGGCCCTGCGGCGTGGGCGCTCTGCGATGCGCGGTGATTGCACACAGCCGTGCCGTCTGGCGTACGACCTAGTGGACGAGGCGGGACAGAGCGTTGTCGCCGTCGAGGGAGATCGCCTGCTGTGTCCGCGCGACTATCTGGGTATTGCGCATCTGCCCGAGCTTGTAGATGCTGGCGTGGCGTCGCTCAAGATCGAGGGGCGTATGAAAAACCCCGACTACGTCTACAACGTGGTGCGGGCGTGGCGCCGGGCGCTCGATATGCTGCGCGATGGCGCGTGGGATCCCGATGCCGTGCTGGCGCTCGAGCGTGAACTGGGAAGGTCGTTTAACCGCGGGTTTACCGACGCGTATTTGCGAGGCCGCTCGGGTGCGGAGCTTATGAGTTTTGAACGCGCGATCAACCAGGGCGTGCGTGTGGGGCGCTTGGTCGCTGTGGGCCACGAAGAGGTGACCGTTGAGCTCGACGCCGCCGTGGCGGCGGGCGATACGCTCGAGATCAGGTTTTACCCGGGTGCCGACGCGCGTCCCGATGTACCTAAACGCTGGCCGCAAGTTCCCTGCCCGGTGGATGCCGCGGCGGGGGAGCGCATCGTTGTCCATTGCAAGCGTAAGGTCGACGCGGGCTGCGAGGTATACCTGATTCGCAGCGCCGGCGTGTTGGATCAGACGGCGGCGGTGTTGGAGCGCATGCGGGCCGAGGCCGATGCGGTCGTGCTTGCGAAACGCGCTGTCGAGACGCTGCCGTTTGCGGGCGTTCTGATGGATAGCGGCACGCAGCCGGAAGAGTCGGCAGAGTCTGCCGCCGCTCGCTTGGTCTTTGCCTGGCAGCTGATGGACCAGGACCCGCACGACGAGCTCGACCTGTCCGATGCGACTGTTGTGCTCGACGAGATCTGCCGTGTGGGCGATATCGAGCGGACTCGGTCGCTCATGCAGCGCGCCGGCCGCATCGTCTGTCGCAATCTGGGACAGGTGGCGATAGCTCGCGAACTGCGCGTCGCGTTTGACGTGGCGGCGCCGGTGTTCTGCGCGAACCGGGCAACGCTCGCCTGGTTGCGAGGACTTGGGACGCAGCGCGTGTATTTGCCTACCGAACTTGTCGCTCACGATGCAAAACGCGTTGCCGAGCTTGCCGCCTGTCCTGGCGTCCTGGGCCCCGTCGATACCGACCGTCCCGAGCTTATGGTGTGCGAGCACTGTCTGCTGACCGCCGAGGGCGTCTGCGCCACCGATGCGACGGGACAGGTCCGTTGCCGCGACTGCTTGCGTCGTCGGCAGGTACGCTATCTGGTCGAGCGTGACGGTACACGTCTGCCAGTTGCCATTGACGCATGCGGCAGGACGAGGATTTTCCTGTCGTAGGTGCCGCGTCGCGTCAGTTTGTTATCATAAGAGAGTTTATGGACTTCCAGCACCGCCGTTTTCGGCGAGGGTGCTATAGCAAAAGGAGGATACCCAATGCTGTCTGTTGACGAGCAAATGCGTATCATCACCTCGGGCGCCGCGCAGATCGTTCCCGAGGCCGACCTTCGCAAGAAGCTTGAGAAGGGCGAGCCCCTCAACATCAAGCTCGGCGTCGACCCCACCAGCCCCGACCTGCACCTGGGCCATGCCGTGCCGCTGCGCAAGATGCGCCAGTTCCAGGACCTGGGCCACAACGTCACCCTCATCATCGGCAACGGTACCGCGTTGATTGGTGACCCCTCGGGCAAGAACTCCACGCGTCCGCAGCTTTCGCAGGAGCAGATCGAGGCCAACGCCGAGACCTACGTGAGCCAGGCCATGAAGATCCTGGACCCCGAGAAGACCACCATCGTGCACAACGGTGACTGGATCTTGTCGATGGACCTGGCCGGCCTGCTGCAGGTGTGCTCCAAGTTCACCGTCGCCCGCATCCTTGAGCGCGATGACTTTACCAAGCGCTACCAGTCTCAGACGCCGATCGCCCTGCACGAGTTCCTGTACCCCGTGATGCAGGCCTTCGACTCCGTTCAGATCAAGGCCGACGTGGAGATGGGCGGCACCGACCAGCTCTTTAACCTGCTCGCTGGTCGCGAGCTCATGGAGAAGATGGGCATGGAGCCGCAGATCGCGCTTACCATGCCGCTGCTCGAGGGCACCGATGGCGTGCGCAAGATGTCCAAGTCCTACGGCAACTACATCGGCCTGACCGACGCTCCCAAGGACATGTTCGGCAAGACCATGTCCATCCCCGACGAGATGATTGGCAAGTACTATCGTCTGGCGAGCTCGCTCACCCCGGCCGAGGTCGACAAGATCGACGCTGCTCTGGCCGACGGCTCTGCCGATCCCTATGAGCTCAAGCGCGCTCTGGGTCGCGACCTGTGCGACACCTACCACGGCGCTGGTGCCGGCGACGAGGCTCAGGCCGAGTTCGACCGCGTGTTCAAGGAGGGCCAGCTCGCCGACTTCCCCGAGAAGCACGTTGAGCTGACCGTCAACGACGAGGGCCAGATCTACCTCGCAGGCCTGCTTAAGGACCTGGGCCTTTCGGCGAGCGCCGGCCAGGCCCGTCGCGACATTGACGGTGGCGGCGTCAAGATCAACGGCAAGGCGGTGGCTCCCAAGAGCTATAACATCGATCCCAGCGCCCTCAAGCTGGGCGACACCCTCTCCGTAGGCAAGCGCAAGGGTTTCAAGTTGATTTAGTTCCGCCGTTCTAACGAACGGCGGACCGGCCGACGCTGCGCGGGCCGCATTTGGACAATCTGACGTTCAACTTCAAGGGCGCGACCAGAAGGTCAGCGCCCTTTCGTTTCACGTCACCTTGTCTCAAATGCGGCCCGCTCGCTGTCGTTGCCAAAACATCGGCGCTTCCGTTGTTGGCACTTTGGGACACTCCTTGTCATTGGTGCAAAGCAACCTGTCTCCATTGCACCAAGTGGCGGATGCCGTTAAGCGGAGGGCCGTATTGTTGACCCATCGTTTGGGCATACAATGGCTGTTGGCTTGCTGCGGTGAAGGCCTGTCCGCTCCGCAGCTTTTTTCTACGGTTAAAGGAGTATGTATGTCCGTTGAGGTCATGAGGTCTGTGATCGAGGCCGCCGAGGGTCGCGTGCCCGTCGACACGCTGTTTACCAATGCGCAGATCATCGACGTGTATGGCCAGCGTGTGGCGCCCGGTAGCGTTGCCGTCAAGGATGGCGTGATCGTCGGTGTGCTCTACGATGGTCGCGACGATGCCGCCGGTACGTATGAGGCTGCCGAGGTCATCGATTGCCAGGGCCGCTATCTTGCCCCCGGTTTTATTGACGGGCACTTGCATATCGAGTCTTCGAACATCCGCCCTGCCGAGTATGCGCGCATGGCGGCGACGCGCGGTACCACCACCGCTATTGCTGACAGCCACGAGATCGCTAATGTTTCCGGCTTGGACGGCCTGCGCTTTATGATCGAGGACGGCCGTCGCGCGCCTATTTCCATCAAGTACATGATGCCCTCGTGCGTGCCCGCGCTGCCCGATGAGCAGGCCGGTGCCGTCATTGCCGCCGCCGATATGCAGGCGTTTTTTGCCGAGTATCCGGGCGATGTCTTCGGTCTGGGTGAGATGATGAACCTGCCGGGTGTCTTTATGGCCGATCCCGAGACCTGCGCTCGCATCGATGCTGCCAACCAGACGCCGTCCAAGCAGGTCGACGGCCATGCGCCGCTCGTTGCCGGCAAGGACCTCAATGCCTATGCCGCGGCGGGCATTATCGCCGACCACGAGTCAACGATTCCCGAGGAGGCGCTCGACAAGCTGTCCCGCGGCATGTATGTCATGCTGCGCGAGGGTACGTGTAGCCACGACCTGGCCAACCTGTCTCCGATGCTGCTGGAAAACCCCGCTCGTGCCCGCCGCTGCTGTTTTGCGACCGATGATCGCGCTCCCTCAGATGCGCTTTCGACCGGTATGATCGACAATGTCTGCCGCGTGGCTATCGAGGCCGGTATTGACCCCGTGGTTGCCATCTCTATGGCGTCCCTGTCCACGGCCGAGGCGTTTGGCCTGGATCACGGCTGCCGCGACCCGCACGAGCTGCGTGGTGCGATTGCCCCGGGCAAGCGCGCCGACCTGCTGGTGCTCAATGACCTGACGTTTGCCACGGCTCCGCATCGCGTATATGCCGCCGGTGCTCTGGTGGCGCAGGACGGCACCTTTGTGGGCGAGATCGCACCCGAGATGGCCGAGGTTGCGGCCCTTGCCGATGAGCTGCGCGCCTCCGTTAAGCTGCCGAAGCTTTCGCTCGACGTATTCGACTATGCCTTTAAGCCGGGCGAGGCCGTGATCGACGTGGTGCCGGGTAAGGCCATCACGGGTATGGCTCGCCCCGAGAGTGCCGAGGGCCTGCGCCGCATTATGCTGATCGAGCGCCACGGCCGCGGCGTGTCACTGCAGGCCGAGGGCGCCGATGGCGACGGTTCCGCCGGCATGGGGCTCGTCGGCAAGCATATCGGTCGCGGCTGGGTGCGCGGCTTTACCATCACGGGCGGTGCCATCGCCTCGACGATTGGCCACGACTCGCACAACGTGTGCGTGGTGGGCGACAACGCGGCCGATATGATGGCTGCCGTCGAGGCTGTTGGCCAGGGCGGCCACGTGCTGGTGCGCAACGGCGAGGTCGTGGCGCGTATTCCGCTGGCGCTTGGTGGCCTGATGAGCGAGGGCACGGCCGAGGATGTCGCCGCGCAGCACGACGACTTTATGGTCAAGGCGCGCGCCATGGGTATTGAGCCGCCACTCGATCCCATCATGGGCATCATCTTCCTGCCCCTGCCGGTGATCCCGACACTCCGCATCCGCCCCGAGGGCATGTTCGACGTCACCACCTTCACCTACGCCGACTAGTTATCTGGGACGTTCTTAAACGACTAGTCGTCGGGGACACTCTTTGGCGTGTCGCCTGACGCTGCGACCGTGGGCTCTCTGGCGCGCGTGAGCTATTTGCCAGGTCCTTGTAACGTTTATGTCTGCGGGGTCTTATTTGAGCTCCCTTTGGGTACGTTGGAATCGGATACACGTTCGATTCCAACAAGCCCGAAGGGAGCTTTTCTATGTTTAAACTGATTGCATCCGATATGGACGGCACACTGCTTGACGAAAACGGCCAGGTGCCGCCTGAGACCTACGAATTGATCATGGCGCTACGCGAGCATGGCGTGCATTTTGCCGCATCGTCAGGCCGCCGCTACGATCGCCTGTGCGAGTTCTTTGCGCCCGTTCGCGACAAGATGGACTTTGTCGCAGCTAACGGTGCCCAGGTCTTTGCCGACGGCAAAATGGTAGACCGCGAGGTGTATTCGCACCTGGCGATTCGAAAGCTCGCCCAGGCCGTCGCGACGTTTCCCAATCTGCATCTTGCGCTCTTTGACCGAACCAAGTCCTTTTTGCTCGATGATGAGTGCAAGTTCGTGCGCGAGGTCGATAAGGACCTTCCCAATGCCGAGCGCATTTGGGAGCTGCCCGATCCCAGCGTAAATATCATCAAAGCGAGTATCTTTTGCGACGACGGTGCCGTTATGGACAGTGCGTACGTGCTACAGCGCGAACTTGGTCAGCTCTTTACTTTTGCGCCTTCGGGTAACGCGTGGATCGATGCCATGCAGCCCGGTGTGTCGAAGGCCTCGGGTATTGCACAGCTCGCGGAGCATTATGGCGTTGGACGCGATGAGGTTATGGCGTTTGGCGACTCGATGAACGACTACGAGATCATTCGCTTTGTCGGCACGGGCTGCGCGATGGAAAATGCGCGCCCCGCGCTCAAGGCGGTGGCCGATCGCGTGGTGGGGCGCAACCGCGACCACGCCGTCCAGCAGGAGCTCCGTCGCGTGCTGGAGAGTCTCGCTTAATCCGGCAGATGGGGACGTTCCTTTTCTGCCGGCAGTGGGGGACAGTCCTTGCAGCTTTTTGCGAAGGCTGTCCCCAACGACTAGTCGTTTAAGAACGTCCAACGACTAGGCGAGGGCGGCCATGATGGTGCGGGCGACGCCGTCGTGGTCGTTGTTGTATTCGGTGATGGCGTCGGCGGCGTCGCGGTCCTCGGGCTCGGCGTTGATCATGGCCATGCCGTGGCCCGCTGCCTGCAGCATGGGGATGTCGTTGATGTTGTCGCCGAACGCCCAGGCGTCGGCGAGACACTCGCCCAGATGCTCGCACAGCCATGTGAGGGCCGTTCCCTTGGTGGCTCCCGCGCCCATAACCTCGATATTCATGGCGTACGAACGCGTGACCTCAATGCCTCCGAGCGTGTCGAGCGCCGCCGCGATGGCGTCGCGATCGGCCGGGTCGTGCCAGTACATGGCGATGCGTTCGAGCGTCTCGACCTCGTCGATCTTGTTGTCGATATCCATGTCGATCGGTGTTCGTGTGCGCTTGAGCGAAGCCGCGATGTGGGGGTCGCCGCCGCAGAATTCGTCCAGGCGCGTGTAGAGCGAGCGGGGGAGGAAGCACTGCCCGTCCGCGAAAATGTCGAAGGTGACGTCATGGCCGGCGGCGATACGGTGGATACGGTGGGCGATGCCGCAGTCGAGCGGCCGGCTCAAAATGCGCGTAGCACGTGAGGCATCGGTGGGCGTACCGTCGTCGAGCTGCCAGACGCTGGCACCGTTGGCACAGACCGCGTAGTGTACGGCGGGGTGAGCGAGGATGGGCTCAAAGACGCCTGACAGCGGGCGCCCCGTGCAGGGCACAAACTCAATACCGCGGCGCGCAAGTTCGTCGAGCATCGCCCAGGTGGCGTCGCTCATCTGCTTGTCACTCGTCAACAGCGTTCCGTCCATATCGGAAAAAACAATCATTCGATGCAGCCCTTTCTGCTGGCATAAAAAGCGTGGCCGAGGGCGGTGATGCCCTGGCCACGCTTGAGTTCTATAACGGTCCGCGTCCTAGCGGTCGGCGAGCGGCTTGTACTCCAGCGGCTCGATTACCGGACGGTATGCCGGGCGGATGATGCGGTGCGCGCAGAAGAGCTCTTCCATGCGGTGCGCCGACCAGCCGGCCATGCGGGCGACGGCGAATAGCGGCGTAAAGAGCGTCTCGGGCACGCCGAGCATCTTGTAGATAAAGCCCGTGTACAGGTCGATGTTGGCGCAGATAGGCTTGGTCATACCGTGGTCGCGCATCACCTGCGGTGCCAGGCGTTCGATGCGCTCGATGAGCGCGAACTCATCGCCCAGGTCCTTCTTGGCGGCAAGCGTGCGCGCGTAACGGCGGCACACCTCGGCGCGCGGGTCGCTCAGCGTGTAGACGGCGTGGCCCATACCGTAGATGAGACCCGTGCCGTCGAAGGCCTGCTTGTCGAGGATCTTGCCCAGGTAGGCTGCGACCTCGTCCTCGTCCTCCCAATTGGAGACATGCGCACGGATGTCCTCGTGCATGGACACGACCTTGGCGTTGGCGCCGCCGTGACGCGGACCCTTGAGAGAGCCGATGGCCGCGGCGTAGGCGGAATACGGGTCGGTGGCCGAGGAGGACAGCACGCGGCAGGCAAACGTGGAGTTGTTGCCGCCGCCGTGCTCGGCATGCAGCATGAGCATCACGTCGAGCAGCATGGCTTCGTCGCGGGTGAATGCCATGCCGCCGCGCAACACCTGCAGGATGGTCTCGGCGGTGGAGAGGCCGGGTGTGGGGTGCGGTACATGAACCTCGGAGCCGCGGCGCTTGGCGACCGAGGCCATATGCGCGAAGGCGGCGATGCGGGGGAGACGGGCGAGCATGGAGATGGCGACGTCGATTTCGTGCTCGGGTGTAATGGCGTCGGGCTCGGCATCGAAGGCGTAGAGCAGCAGCACGGCGCGCTGAAGCACATTCATGATGCTCGACGACACCGTGGTCATGGGGAACTCTTTGACGTACTCGTCGCTCAGGTGCCTAAAAGCGCCCAGACGTCCGCAAAAACCGTCGAGCTCCTCTTTGTTGGGCAGCGAGCCCGTGATGAGCAGGTAGGCGACCTCTTCGTAGCCATAGCGATTCTCGGCCTGGGCGTTGTTGACCAGGTCCTCGATGCTATAGCCGCGCAGCGTGAGCTTGCCCTGGTCGGGTACGACCTTGCCGTCGACCTTGTTGTAGCCGTGCACGTCCGAGATGCGGGTAAGGCCCGCAACCACGCCCGAGCCGTCGGCATTGCGTAGGCCGCGCTTGACGTTATGCTCGACGAACAGACCCTCGTCATACGGATTAGTCGGCATGCCGTGGTAGAGGTTTTCGCTTTCGGGCGAAATCTGGCGGCTCGCCTCATAATCCAAGACCAGGCGGCTCAGATGGTCATCGAAGCGGTAGTAGATTTTCTTGGCGTCGTAAGCCATGCGCGCTCCTCTCGGGGCCGTGTGGGGGCGGCGTGCTTGGGTGCAGATGCGCCGGCCTGTTCCCGCACGGCCTGTTCGCTACAGGCGGTACATAAAGTTAAAGACGTCCTCGCGCTGGATGGACACGTTGACGCCCGAAAGCTCGCCGGCCTCGGCCAGGGCCTTCTGCAGCTCGGCGAAGTCGAGCTTGGACTCGGCGGTGTCGGCCAGCATGGTCATGGTGAAGATGTCCTCGATAATGGACTGCGTGATGTCGCGGATGTCGACGTTGGCCTCGCCCAGAACGCGGGTGACGCCGGCGACGATGCCGGGGCGGTTCTTGCCAAGGACGGTGATGACGATACGGGAGGACGAGATCTCGGCCATGGGAAACCCTTTCGCGTGCTTGCGGCGCGCGCGGGGCGCTCCGCTACGGTACAGTGTTCATCATTGTACCTGTCTGGCGCAAAAAAGGCGCGCTCGCTGCGGCGTTACATGCCTGCAACATGAGCGTAAGGGGGAAGGCCGTACGGGGAAGAGCCGTCTGGCGCGTGTCCGGCTCGTGTTGGGTTGATTTCCGATCTCAGCCGAACACATTGAGCGGACAGGCCGTTCCCGCAGTCAGCCGAACGCCTCCGACGGCTGATTCCGAACTGGAAGCGGAGGGCATCCCCGCCCTTCGGTAGGGGATACCGCTCCGCGGCGCATGCCGCGGGCGGCGCCCCTATCGGACCACCGTGACCTCAGTTGGGATGGGCCCAGCACTGCCGCGTACTCGGTGAGCTAGAGCCAACTGTTCGTCTTCACGTCGCGTATGGCGATATTTCGGTCGTCCGGCTCGGTGATGCCGTAGCCGAACGGCTGGAGCGTCTCGATGGACTCCTGGATCCTCTGTTGGAACATGGGACCCGGATCGACCCTCGGCCCGAGGTGCCCGCGCCAAAGGCACGGCGTGGCGCGCAGCATGTTATGGATTTTGGAGATGGGCTCGATGTCGGCGTAGACGTTGAGCGTCGCCATGGCGTCCTTGTGGCCGAGGATCGATTGGAGCGCCTTGATATCGCCGCCTTGGCGGATCCACTGCGTTGCGAACGTGTGGCGAAGGCCGTGGAACGTGATCAGCTCGTCGTTGGTGCCCATGAGGCCGTTGGTCTCCGAGAACGTCTTGAACGCCCTGCGGATATAGCTTGTCGTCACGAAGGTCGCGCCCGGCTCCGACAGGATGTAGCAGTCCCCGATCTCGACCGCCCCGGTAAGGCCGCGCAAGCGCAGCTTTCCGCAGTCGATCTCGTGGGTCTCCTTCAGGAAGGGGAGTAGGCCGACCGGGTCGATGGGGATACCCCTGGCGTCATGGGTCTTGGTGTCCTTGATGAACGAACCCATTCCCTTCGCGTACGCCACCGAGTGTCTGATCGAGATCAGGCCCGTCTCGAAATCCACATCGCACCACCGAAGGCCGCAGACCTCGCCGATTCGCATCCCCGTGTGCAGGGCGAGTACGACCGCCCTCTAATCCTCGGCGGACCAATCGAGTCCGAACTCCTTTCGGGCATCCTCTTCGCTCATGACTTCGAGAAGGTCTCCGGGTTGGCAACGAAGGGCGAGGCATAGCTGCTCGAGTGTGTTGAAGCGAATGCCGCGAATATGCCCTTTTTTAATACGGGACAGGTTCACGGGCGTGGTTCCAATCCTTTCGGCAAGTTCGTTCGAGGAAATCTTTCGCTCGGCCATGATCTTGTCGAGGCGAACAATTACGGGCATGGCGTTTCCTTACGCAATCTCGTCGGAGTCGAGGTACAGCTCTCGGGCGTACAAGAAGAGCTGGGAAAGCATGAACAGGACGATGCCGAGAACCAGAGAGGTCCAATCGAATGATGAAGCGATCTCTTGGGCGCCGACGGCCCCCTCGCCGCCAAACATCGAAACGGAGGTTTTGAGTGAGCCGGCGTAGAGGCTGGTGGCAGCTTGAACAACGAAGAGAATGCCGAGCACCTTCAAGCATGTCGCAGACCCTTTCTTGAAGGGGTCTCCGCTCTTGATCGTCCACACGAGAACGGCGCTGAGGATGGTCGTAGCGATACCGATGACGGCAGGGACCAATGTCGAGATCGCAAGGGCTGGATACGCGGGGGAGTCTGCAATTACAGGGTTGTCGAGCACTTCGATTGCTGGCTTTAAGGAGAACGCCACTTGTGCGATGGCGGTGGCGCAAAGGGTCGCAGAGGCTATCGCACATGCGATGCGGAAGGAATGAAGCCGGGGAGTGCGATTGTCGGAACTCATAATAACCTCCGAAGAATTTAAAAAACTCAGGTTACTTTTTAACAGTTTATGTTAAATTGACTTTGCCGGCAAGTAATCACAGCACGCTGCAACCGAAACCCCTCTAGATTGGAGAGGATTATGTTCAGTACTGTTAAGTCGTGTAAGCTCTTGGTTTTCCTCGGCCTCGCTCTTTGTCTGTTGCTGCCGGGAGCCCCCGCTTTTGCGGATACCCCGATGCCTCCTTCCCAGGAGAGCAGCCAGTGTGCCCTCGTTGAGCCCCTCGGGTATACGGACGACGTCGTCGATACCTACTGGAGCTACAGCTGTCCTCGCGGCGTAAGCGGGCACAGCATCTCGATGTTCAACATCTCTTACAAGACGATCTCCTACCGAAATGGCTATCGCCGATCCGCGCATCATAGGGAATCCCGCCTCGCTGCAATGTGCTCCTGTGGTGTTCTTGGCACAACTGATAAATGGCAATTTGTCTATAGCACCTACTAGATGCGAGGAGGGGCCGAGCATTTTGTTCGGCCCCTCTGTTCCGACTGGATGAGGTTAAGGTTGGCGATGAATATGCTCAAAATCTCGAAGGCGATCTTTAGGTCGCTTCTCTCCTCCAGGTCGCTCTGTGTTGTCGTTGTTGCGTTGATGGTTCTTTGTGCTCTGCCCGTCTTCAGGAGCGCGGCTGGCATCGACGGACGGGTCGAATACCTCGAGTCGGGAATAACCCGTGTTGAGCAGGAATTGTCAGCATCCTATGCGGATGCGCTTGTGAATGCGGGGGAGGACGGTGTCTATACCTCTTCATCAAGCATGCCCGCGCTTCTGTACCCTCTTGCCGCGGGACGTCTTATCTTGGCACCGCTCTCTCCCCTACTTCCGTTTCTGCAGATATCGGATGGAGAGTACACCTATTATGACGGATCGAAGGAGTACTTGCTATGGGTCGCAACGGCCGTTGCCGTCTCGTTCCTTGCCGCGCGTCTTAACAAACGTGAAAAGCTCATCATCCAGGCACCGATGGGCGAGCTGGGTAGACTTGTTGCATCGAGCGTATGGGCGAGTGTTTTTGCAATGCTTGCCGTCCTCGCCATCAATCTTCCAGGGATAATCGCCGCGCTTGTGA
>CABURV010000051.1 GCA_902494035.1 uncultured Collinsella sp. | reverse complement strand
CCTCGCGGCAGCGCGCCACAACGTCGGCCACGCTCGTGCCCTCGAGCATGCGGAAGTTAATGTTGGCCCACATATCCTGCGGCATTACGTTGGCGCCGGTGCTGCCACCCTCGATCTGCGTGGGCGCGCAGGTGGTCGTCACCAGCGGATAGAGCTTCTTGCTGGCGAGGCACTCGCGCACGATGGTGTCCTTGTTGGAGGCAATCTCGTCGGCCGTGTAAAGCCCCAGCTCGACGAGCTGTGCGGCAAGCAGGTCCGTGACGCGCGTCGGCCATTCGATATCGCAGATTGCGGTGATGGCACGGCTCAGCACCTCGAGCGATGTGCCGCCGTAGGGGTTGGACGAATGCCCGCCCTCACTCTTCGTCTTGAGCACAATATCGGCGTAGCCCTTCTCGGCAAGGTCGGCATGCATAAGCCAGCCCTCGCCCGCGCCGTACTCGGCAGCTGGAACGATGCGGTAGTCACCCTCGTCGATCAGGTACTCAAGCTCAATGCCGCGCTCCTCGAGCGCGCGGCCGATGGCGCCTGCGCCGTACTGCGTAGTCTCCTCGTCCTGGCCAAAGGCCAGGAGCAGCGTGCGCTCGTGCTGCCAACCGTGCGCCAGCGCATACTCAACCGCCTCGAGAATGCCTGCGACCTGGTCTTTCATATCGATGGCGCCGCGACCCCAAATGTAGGTGTCGTCTACATGCCCGCTAAAGGGGGCGTACGTCCAGTCGTCCTCGGTACCCGGCACCACGGGGACCACGTCCATGTGACCCATGAGCACAACGGGCTTGAGTGCGGGGTCGGAGCCGGAAAGCGTCACCAGCAACGAATGATCGATGAGCTCGACCTTACCCGCTGTAAATACGTGCGGCCAGGCCCGCTGCATATAGGCGCGCAGGTCGTCGAACGGCTGCCAGTCCACTGCCTCGGCATCCATACTCGAGATGGTCGGGAACGACAGCACGCGGCCCAGGCGCTCGCACGCACCAGCCTCGTCCAGATCGGCAAAATCATCCTCATGCGCAAAGAAGCGCCAAACCTCGGCCATGACATCCTTTCGATTGTGATGACGAGGGCCGCCCCACCGGAGCGGCCCTGCCACGCAAACAGTTGCGGTTGGTTATTTGTCCTCGAGATAACGCGAGAGGAACTCGCGGGTGCGCTGGTGCTTGGGGTTGCCGAAGAGCTCGGCCGGCGCGGCATCCTCGAGCACCACGCCCTTGTCCATGAAGACCACGCGGTCGGACACCGTGCGGGCAAAGGCCATCTCGTGCGTGACGACGACCATGGTCATGCCGTCGGCAGCGAGCTTGCGCATGACCTCGAGCACCTCTCCCACGATCTCGGGGTCGAGTGCGGAGGTCGGCTCGTCGAACAGCATGATCTGCGGATTCATGCATAGGGCACGAGCGATGGCAACGCGCTGCTTTTGGCCGCCGGACAGGCGACCCACGGCGGCGTGCGCGAACTTCTCGAGCCCCACGCTCGTCAGATGCTCCATCGCGACCTTCTCGGCCTCGGCCTTGCTCATCTTTTTGAGCGTGACGGGTGCGAGCGTGCAGTTGTCGAGCACATCCATGTTGTTGAACAGGTTAAAGCCCTGGAACACCATGCCGATGTCCTCGCGCAGCTTGTTGATGTTGCAGCGCTCGGCCGTGAGGTCCTGGCCGTGGAACCAGATGTGGCCCGCGTCCGGGGTCTCGAGCAGGTTGAGGCAGCGCAGGAAGGTCGACTTGCCCGAACCCGAGGCGCCGATGATGGTGACGACCTCGCCGGGATTGACGGACAGGTCGATGCCCTTGAGTACCTCGAGCGAGCCGAAGCTCTTGCGCAGGCCCTCGACGCGGATGAGCGGCTCATTGGTCTGTGCGGCGGCCGCAACGCCGGTAATAGCGGTATCTGCCATGATGATTCTCCTCGTCTTGAGCCTAGTTGGAGCTGGGCAGCGTGACCGGAGCCTCGGCGCCGAGCTTTTTGCCAAAGGCCTCGAGCAGGCGGCTCGCCACGAGCGTCAGGATCAGGTAGACCACGAGCGCCACGCAGTAGACCTCCATCTGGCGGTAGTACACGCCGGCGACGGTGGTGGTGGCGTACATGAGGTCAAACACGCCGATGACCGAGAGCACCGACGAATCCTTGATGTTGATGATGAGCTCGTTGGTGAGCGCCGGAATCGCGTTTTTAATGCCCTGGGGGAACACGACTTTGCGCATAGCTTGCCACTGCGACAGGCCCAGCGAGCGTGCTGCCTCGGCCTGGCCGGGATCGATGGACTCGATGCCGCCGCGCAGGACCTCCATCATGTAGGCGGTGGAGTTGAGCGAGATGGTGACGAGGCCGGCGGTGAAGGTACTCCAGATCTGGTTGGCCTGGGCGGTCTCGAAGCCCATGCCGCGCAAAACGGTGAAACCCGCGTAATAGATGAGTAGGCCCTGGACCATCATGGGCGTACCGCGCACGATGGTGGAATAGATGGTCGCAAAGCCGCGACCGATACTCTTAAAGAAGCGCACCAGGTCGTTGTCCACGCGATCGAAGGTCTGAATGCGCAGGAACACGAAGAGCAGCGCCAGGAAGAATGCGATGACGGTGCCGAAGGTGGCAAGCGCGATGGTGATCTCGATACCGCGAATGAAGAAGTCGCCGCTCTTGTAGGTCATGTAGACCAGGCTCGACAAAAAGTCGCTGGGGTTGGAATCCGAGACAATGCTCACCTGCACCAGGTCGATAAACGACATGACGCAGCGGTCGATAAAGAAAACTGCCGCGATGGCGACCACGACATAGCTGCCCAGGCGCGCGCCGCAACGGAAGCGCTCGGAAGCAAACGGCGACGTTTCGCGATAGTCGCTCCAGTGAATAAGCTTGGTGACCAGCGCCGCCGCCGACACGACAACCCAGGCCCAAAGGATTGCCCAAAGGCAATCCTGGAAGATACCGGTGGGAGCCAAGAAGCTCAGCGGTGTGGGGTTGCGCTGGCTAAACGCCAGGCCGAGCGCCGCGATAACGCTCGTGCCCAGGTACACATAACGGTGGTCGGCCTTGATAAAGGAGGCCAGACGATTAATGGCTTTCATGCTGCCTCCCTATGCCGGCTGACGGTCGAGGCACGCGTCCCACATTTGGTCGCGCTCCTCTTGGCTAATGCCCTTGAGTGTCTTGTCGATGAGCTTAAGCAGCTTGTCCGAGCCCTTGCGGCAACCGACATTTGCCGCGACCTCCTGCTTAAAGCCCTCGCCCTCGGCAAAATGGATCGGCACGATACCCGGGTTTTGGGCCATATAGCCCTTCTCGTTCTCAGTGTTGTAGGTCACGGCGTCGCAGGTGCCCTGCAGCAGGTTCGAAAACACCGTGGGGACCGAATCGACCGGGTTCTTGTGGACAACGCCCGGAATCTCGTCGATGACGGTGTCGAGCATGGTGTCCTTTTGGCCGAGTACCGTGGCACCGCTAAAGTCGCTAAGCTTGGTGGCGTTTTGGTAGGGAGAGCCCTCTTTTACGAACAGGCCAAAGTAGCCAATGAAGTACGGGTCGGAAAAGCCGACAGACTCCTCGCGCTCGGGCGTGGCGCTCATGCCGGCGATGATGAGGTCGATCTGGCCGTTGTTGAGCGAATCGATAAGGCCCGAGAAGCTCTGCTTGACGGCAACGGGCTCGCCACCGAGGGCCTTGCAGACGATCTTGGCGATCTGCACGTCGTAGCCATCGGCATAGGCACCCTGCACGTTGTCGATGGGGATGGTGTACTCACTGGCTTCGGAAACCTGCCAGTTGTACGGGGCGTAGGCCGCCTCCATGCCAATGCGGATCTTGTCCTTGCCGATCACGGAATCGGACAGGTCGTCGCGACCGCCGCCCGTCGTGGGCTGAACTACTTCCAGCGTGGAGGGGCGCTGGCAACCGGCAAGTGCGCCGGCGACGACAGTAGCGCTCGCAGCGAGAGCGCTACCCAAAAAGATGCGACGGCTGCATACCGGCTGTGGATGCGCGTCGCACTGTTGGGGAGAATGCATAATCTGCCTTCCCTGTTGAATCGTATGCTGACGACTTAACAGGATATACGCCAGCGACCAGCAGCGCAGCACAAGCTCGAAAAATTAATAGACACACGGTAATCATTGGGGACGTCGATGTTTTGGCAATGCCGGCGAGCGACGTCCAGAGCGAACAAGTGGCATGAAAAAGGCAAGGCATGACCAGAAGGTCTATGCCTTGCCTTTTGAATGACAACTTGTCGCTCTGGACGACGCGCAGCATCGACCGAGCGGCGGAACCTCTAGAGCAAGGTAACGCTAAAACTGCGCTTGTCCGTCTCGCCCGGGGCCAGGGTGATGGTGTTGACCTTGTGCTCAAAGACATCGTCCTCGGTGTCCATGGTGGTATGACCGGTCCAGGGCTCGAGCGCCACAAACGGAGCGTCGTTGGCGGCAGACCACACGCCAATGTACTTAAAGCCCTCAAAGTCGATCTTGACGCCGTGGCCCGACTTGCGGCCGCGCAGCGTGAGCGTGGAGCCCGGAGTATCGGTGAACATGATGGCATCGTTATCGAAGCTGCGGTGCGTGATGGGCAGCACGTCCGAGTTGTCGGGAGCCTTATAGCTGCCCTCAAACGTCATAAGACCGTCGGGCGTGATGATAGGAGCCTCGTTAGTCCAAGCCTCGGTAAACGCCAGCTCGTAATCCTCGAACGCCTCGTCCTCGGCACCGGGGGCGGGCACGTTAAATGCGGGGTGGCCGCCCACCGAGAACGGCAGGTCCACGTCGCCGGTATTGGTGACGGCAAAGGTCTGCGTGAGGGTGGCGTCGCCGGTCAGGGCATAGGTCATGTTGAGCTTAAAGTGGAACGGAAAGGCCTTGAGCGACTCGGGCGTATCGGTGATCTCGTACGTTACCGAGGAGCCGTCCTCCGAAACCTCGACCAGCTTGTGCTCGACAATGCGCGCGAGTCCGTGGCGCGGCATCTCGCAGGTGCCAGCCGCAGACGTTGCTGTGTTGTTGCGCAGTGAGCCCACGATGGGGAACAGAATGGGCGCGTGCTTGCCCCAAAAGGCGGGGTCGCCCTGCCACAGACACTCGTTGCCGTTGAGGGCAAGGCTCGTGAGCTGGGCACCCATGGAATCGATGGCCGCGGTGAGGCCGCCGCGCTTGATGGTAGTGACGGTAGACATGCTACTTCCTCCAAAAGTAAACAATAGTGTCGAGGGCTATTGTCCCACTCTTGGCGGCGGGACGGGACGGCAGGCGATTATTGAGTAGCCATAGCGGAATGAGCGGCGAGCGCCTACTGGGTATCCACGTAAAGGTCGAACCCGCCCTGCGGTGTGGTGTCGACCGTGTCGGGCGCCTGTGAGTTAAAGCTCACGGGGACCATGCGCTTTGAGGCGCGGAAGCGCGTGCCGTCGGTGGCGACGGGCGGTTCATCGACGGTGAGCTCGTAGTCGCCAGGCTTGAGCTCGATGCCGTCACCAGCGGAATTGACGTATTGATACTCGTCAATCGTCTGCCCTTTGAGCGTGCGCCCCACGATGTGGATGAGCATTTGGCTGTCGCCGCGCGCGGTGTCCCACGTCGCGCCGTCCTTGACCTCGACCGACACATGTACCGAGCGCGTACGACCGAGCGATTGCTCGACAGACATCTCGACCTTGGCGGCGTCTTTTCGCTGTTGTTCAACATGGCTCCAAACGCTACCAATTACCGAGCATGCGATAACGCCGGCCATGAAGGCGATAAGGATGGGGCCAAGCGGAGAGCGACGTTCTGCATCTTCCTCGCGAGACAGATTGGGGCGACGTGTGGGCGCGGGCGCCTGGGCACCCTGCGAGGGCACGTCGAGAATACTGAAGGATGCCGTGCTGTCGGGATCGATGGTGTGACGCGGCTGTGGGGTCTTTGCCGGCGAGATCGACATGTCGGCTGGCTCGCCGAGCGTGGCCGTAGCGTCGGCCTTGGCCTCGTCTGCCTCGGCCTGGGCCCAAGCTTGTTCGAAGGTCAGGGGCTCGACGGGATCGAGGGCGGCGTCCGAGTCGGCGACGACGTCGTTGCCGGTCTCGTCCTCGTCGCTCGACACGCCACGCGGCGTAGGCTCGTCCCACCCCTCGTCCGGAGTCTCACCCTCGCTATACCACCATTCAAAGTTATCGATATCCATACGGGGCGCCCCTTAGGCCTCGCAAATAAACACTCGCTAGTTTTATACCCCCAGACGACACCGAAGCTCACCCGCGCCGGACACAAAAACCGTCACAACATTCGACGCTTTTCCTCGTTTTCGAGATTTTCATCGAATGTTGTGACGGTTTAGGCGGCAGCCACGCCGCGAATGTGACAAAGAGACTGTCCCTTTGTCACATTCTGTTAGAATTGCAGGGATTGAATCCCGCTTATTCATGCGACATTGGAGTGACAACCTTGACCGCCGCAACCACGCCTAAAAGTAAGTCAACCGCCGCCGCGCTCTCCCCCGCGCGCACCAAGCTCTGCCTGGCGCTGCTCGTGCTGCTGGGCTTCTCGCTCGGCTGCTCGGAGTTCGTGGTCATCGGCATCGAAAGTGACTTGGCGACGGAACTCGGCATATCGCTTGCCACTGCGGGCCAGCTCATCAGCGTTTTTGCACTGGTCTACGCTATCGCGACGCCGGTGCTTGCGCTCAGCACGGGGCGCTTCCGTCGTTACCAGCTGCTCGTGTGCTACAGCATTATCTTTGTGCTCGGCAATCTGGTCATGGCGTTGGCGCCCAACTTCCAGGTACTGTTTATCTCGCGCATTGTCCTGGGATCCGTCTCGGGCGCACTGCTCGCCGTGGGCGTGACGTACATCCCCGAGCTGCTGTCCCCGCAGCAAACTTCGCTTGCCATCTCGGTGGTATATGGTGCGTTTTCCGTAGCAATGGTCTTTGTCACTTCGATCGGCAAGTTTGTGGCCGACACGCTCGACTGGCACGTTGCCATGTACGGCACGCTGGCCTTTGCCGTTCTGATCTGCGCCGCGCTCGTGGTGTTTATGCCGCGCGCCGGACAGACCGACGAACCCGCCACCTTCCGCGAACAGGCGGGTCTGCTGCGCGAACCGAGTATCATCACCGGCATGCTCATCTTCTTGTTTGGCGTGGGATCGGTCTATGTGTTTTACGGCTATGTGACGCCCTATCTGGAGCAGGTGCTGGGCATGGGCACGGTCGAAGCCAGCACCACGCTCATGGCCTACGGCGCGTTCTGCCTGATCTCGAACATCCTGGGCGGATGGATTGATGCGCGCTTTGGCATGAAGGCGCTGCTCGTGACGTTTGTGCTGCAGGCTGCGGCGTTACTCGGGCTGTTTGCCGTGGGCGGCACCATGCCGCTCGCGCTGGTCTTTGTCTTTAGCTTGGCGTTGCTCATGTACCTGTTCTCGGTGTCGTGCATCACACACTTTATGGACGTGGCGCGCAGCCGCCATCCCAAGTCGATGGTGCTCGCGAGTTCGGTTGAGCCCATGGCGTTTAACGTCGGCATCTCGTTTGGCACCGCAATGGGCGGCGCTGTGGTAAGTGGAGTTGGCATTGCGTACGTGGGCGCCGTGGGCGCCGCGTTCTCGCTTGTGGCCTGGGCGCTCACGCTAGTGACGATCAAGCTCGCCCGCTGGGAGCGCCGTCGTCAATCAGCACAGCCCCGGATGCAGGCATAAGGGCGAGCATAGCCCAAGGTGGCGAGCAACCGGTGAAAACCGTCCCATACGAGTAGTGTTTATCCGCCTGCAAGCTCCAGCAGTGCAATTTCGTGTATTTCAGATACACGCTTTTCTACGATTTCGTGTATTTTAAGTACACGAAATCGTACTAAACTATGTATCTGAAGTACACGAAATCGGAAAGGCGGCCCCATGCGCAGATCAATCGAATCCGTTATCGAATCATGGGCGACAAAGGACGCCTCACGCCCCCTCCTCATCCGTGGTGCGCGACGCGTAGGCAAAACGTACGCTGCCGAGGAAATCGGCAGGCGAATCGCCGGCGATGCGTTTGTCAAACTCGACTTTCAGACCGATCTTGAGCTGATCGCCCCTCTGTTCGACTGTCCCACCGACGACGTTGACACCATCGTGGCGCGGATTTCAGACTATAAACGCACCCCCATTCGCAAGGAAACCGCCTTCATCCTGTTTGACGAGGTGCAGCTCTGCGAACGGGCGCTCAACTCGCTTCGCTTTTTCTCGGATTCGGGCTGGCGCATATGCGCGACCGGCAGCCAACTCGGTGTCGCCACGCGCAAGCGCAAGTTGCCTTTTCCCAGTGGCGTTCGTCAAGAGACCATGCATCCCATGTCGTTCGAGGAGTTTCTCTGGGCGCTCGATGAGGAGCAGATGGCCGATGCTGTTCGTACCCACGCCGGCACGCTCGATGCTTACGCCGCGCACCAAGCCGCGCTCAGCCTGTTTCATCGATACCAGATCGTGGGCGGCATGCCCGCCGCCGTCAACGCATATCGCAAGACGTTATCTATCGAAGACGCGCGCGTCGAGCAGCGCGAAATCGACGAGACCTACACCGCCGATATGACCGACCCCGAAAACGGGATCAGCGGCGTGGCGGCGCGCAAGGTCTGGCGCTCCATTCCGTCCCAGTTGCTGAGATCGTCCACAAAGAAATTCAAGTACTCCGAGGTCGAACGCGGAGGCCGTCGCGCCAAGCTTATCGAGCCGCTCGACTGGCTCGAAGGCGCCGGCATCATATCGGTCAACAACCTGACCGAAGGCATCGAACCTCCCCTCGTTCCCTTCGACGACGAAGACGGAAGTTTCTTTAAGGTCTATCTTCTCGATACGGGTCTCATGTTCTACAAACTCGGTATCAACCCGCGGCTCTGGCTCGACCTCAAAGAGGATTCCGCCATAGCACTGTCTTCCGACTTTCGAGGTGCCCTGGCTGAAAACTCGGTCATGCAGGCATTTTCGAGCAATGGTCTGCGGACGTACTATTGGGTGCCGCCGTCGTCTTGGAAGACGAGCGGAGAGCTCGATTTTCTACTTCAGACCGACCGTATGGAAATTGTGCCCGTCGAGGTAAAGTCCGCACGCAACGTGCGCGCAAGAACCCTCGGGTCGTTTATGGACAAAGCCCGGTCGCCATATGCCTACATTTTGTCCGAGAACAATTTTGCCCGCAGCGAAACTGATGACGGGCGCGAGCTACGCCACCTCCCCTTGTACGCAGCGGGTTTTATCGGAGCAAACTGTCTCAAGGGCAGTCTGTAAGCCCCGCACGACCGCCCAGAAAGGAAACCGCTCATGCAACGCATTCTTTTTATCTGCTATGGAAATATCTGTCGCTCGACGATGGCTGAGTCGGTGTTTACCGAGCTCGTGCGCCGCGCTGGGCGCGAGGCGGAGTTTGTCATCGATTCCGCAGCGACCTCAACCGAGGAGATCGGCAACCCGCCGCATCATGGCACGGTCGCCAAGCTGCGCGAGGTCGGGATTCCCGTCGTTGCCCACCGCGCACGCCAGGTGCGTCGCGCGGAGTATGGCGACTGGGATCACATTGTCTATATGGATGCCGAGAACGCGCGTGGCCTGCGTCGCATCTTTGGCAACGACCCCGACGACAAGATTACGCGCTTGCTCGATTGGACCGAGCGCCCCGGCGACGTGGCTGACCCCTGGTACACCGGCAACTTCGATGCCACCTATCGCGACGTGCTCGACGGTTGCACTGCCATGCTCGAGCAGATGTAGGTTCGCGGACGCACAAACCGCGCGAACCGCGTCATCGGTATACATCGAGCGTGGATTTTCTCCCGTATACAGATCGAGCGTGGAAAATCTCCCACTTTGAGCGTTCAAGTGCGCTCTAAACGGGAGAAAATCCACGCTCATTATCTCGGTGGGAGAAAATCCACGCTCATCTATTCGTCGACGATCTCGGCGAGCCAAACGTTCAGCGTATCGACCTCGGGGCAGCAGAACTTTGCCGTACCGGGCTCGTTGCCAGGCACGGTTCCGCCATAGCGCAGGATATCGATGTAGGGAAAGCCCACGTGGCAGGCCATGGAGCACATCTTGCCGCGATCGCGGTCGAAGTCAAAAACGTCGCCCGGCTTGTGCCCATGATGGCAGCGGCATGTGCCCAGCTGGTCCACGCAGCTAATGCGAATACGTGGGCGCTTGCCGCGCGGGGCGCCGAGCGGCTTGTCCTCGCCCGCAGGCTTGACGCCGCCCTCGCCAGCATTACTCATGGTCGATCACGTCCAGGCAGGCCTCGATGGGAAGGCCGGCGGACTTATCCTCCTGGCCGGCATTGCGCTCGATAAGCTCAGCTACCACACGCATGGCATCGGACGTCGCGCGCTGCAGACTCCAACCGGCCATAACGCGGCCGACGAGCACCGCCGAGAACGTGTCGCCCGTGCCCGGGAAATAGACCGGAATGAGCTCAAAGGGAATCGTAAAGTACTCCCCCGCTACATGGTCGTAACCGATAACCGCGTTCGTGCCATTGACCACGGCGCTCGTAATGACCACCGACTTGGCACCCAACTCGCGCACGGCGTCCACAAGGGCGCGGGCCTCATCGGGCGTAATTTGCTCGGCGATAGGCCTATCGGCGAGCAGACAGGCCTCGGTGTAGTTGGGCACCGCGTAGTCTGCGCACTCCAGCAGGTGCCGCATGAGGCCAATCGTGGACTCGGGCACGCCGGCATAGAGCTTGCCGTTGTCGCCCATGATGGGATCGACGAACACCTTGGTGCCCTTTTGCGCGCGGCGGTGGCAAAAGTCCGAGATGATACGCGTCTCTTCCTCGGTCACGATAAAGCCGGTGGAGATGGCGTCGAACTCAAAGCCGAGCTCCTCCCAGATGGCAAGACTCTGACGCACGTACTCCGTGGTGTCGTGGATGTAGAACTTGGGGTAGTTGAGCGTGTCGGAAACGAGCGCCGTCGGCAGATTGTGGATACGGTAACCCATGTGCGACAGCACCGGCAGCATGGCGGAAAGCGCGACCTTGCCGTAACCGCACATATCGTTGATCAGCAGCAGCTGAGTGTTCTTCATGAGGGTCTCCCTTGTTTCGGGCGCGGCGCGGCAGCGCCACAGTGCGACTAAGTGTAGCGCAGGAGGCGTTGTGGGCGGAGGCGAGCGGTACGAAGTGCAAATTGTTGCGGAAAGGTTTCGGAAAATGATCCCTTTTCCTCCGTCCCCAAGGGATCACATGCACCGAAGCGGACCGTGGCGGAATCACAGGTTGAGGACGGACAGCGAAAACGTTCCCAAGCGAGCAAGGTGGCGCGAAAGAGGAGGGCATAGGCCTTGTGGCCATACCCGACGATTGAACGCCAGATTGCCGCTTAGGAGCGTTTGCAGCGTCGAGCCGTTACGCGGTTTGGTAAAACCGCGTAACCACTAGTTTGGTACCTTGACAATTAATCTATGCGCTCCTAGATTGGTTAGGCACAAAACAATTCCACTACCTAACTAAAGAAAGGAGCGGCACTAATTCATGTGCGATGAACCTCTTAGCCTTTGTTCGCACGAGCCCGGCGGCGACCCGTCACGGTCGGCGGATGCACCCGAAGCGGTTAGCTCGGAAGACAAGCTTGCCAAGCGCATCCTCAATAATCTGGGCTTTTGCGGCCATTACATGCATTTTCATGGCGGAGGCGTGTCCGGCAAGGCGCCCATCATCTGCCTGCTGGCCAAGCAGCCCGGCGGCGAGATGTCGCAGCAGGAACTCGGCATGCACTTTGACCTCAAGCCGGGGTCGCTTTCCGAGATCCTGTCCAAGCTCGAGGTCAACGGCCTCATCGAGCGCAGCCGTAACCCCAAGGATCGACGGCAACTCACCATTCGCCTGACCGAAACCGGCCGGGAAAACGCCCGCATCGACCAGGCGGCCCGCATCCGCTTTAGAGAACGGGCCTTTAGCGCGCTCACCCATGACGAGCGCGAAGACCTCGCCGAAATGCTCGATAAAATCCGTGTAACCTGGGAGGAACTGGATGATTAAAACCCTCATGGGCAGCATCCGCGACTATATGAAAGTCGCTGTTGCCACGCCATTGCTCGTGCTTGGCGAGGTGCTCTGCGAGATGCTGATTCCATTTATCACCGCCAACTTAATCGACGCCATCAAAGACGGCGCCACCGTAGCCGAGATGCTTCCCACCGCAGGCTTTTTGGTGCTCATCGCGCTAACATCGCTTGCTTTTGGCGCCGCGGCCGGCGTCACCTGCAGCCATGCAAGCTGCGGGTTCGCCAAGAACCTGCGTCACGACCTGTTCTACAAGATCCAGACGTTCAGCTTTGCCAACATCGATGAGTTCTCGAGCTCCTCTCTCGTCACGCGCCTGACCACCGATATCAACAACGTGCAGCAGGCCTTTATGATG